>CAZZYE010000066.1:0-15989 GCA_964658145.1 uncultured Stigonema sp. | reverse complement strand
CCTGTTCCCTGTTCCCTGTTCCCTTTGAAGAATTACGAATTATGATTGTTGACTATCTCCGCCAAGTGACTTTAGGCAGAATTTGGTTGTTGTCAACTCGGTTCTGGTACTTAATGGCAAAGTTTAAGAGAGAATCGAGTAGAGAATCAGAGAGATAGTGGGGCTGCAAGCCAAGATCCAGCAATTTAGTGTTTTTGGCGTTGTAGTAATGTTCTTCTTTCTCAACCCTGGGGTTATCTAGGTGGTTTATTTCCACATTCAGTCCCATCGCGGTTGCGGCTTTCTTCACCAAAATCGCCAAGTCGCCGACACTGAAGTGTTCGGTAAATTGGTTAAATACACGAAATTCACCTGATTGGGCTGGATTAGCTAGAGCTATTTCCACACATCGTACTGTATCCCTAATATCCAAGAATCCACGAGTTTGCCCTCCTTTACCGTAAACGGTGAGGGGGTGTCCGATGGCTGCTTGAATACAGAAGCGGTTTAGCGCCGTACCAAAAACTCCATCGTAATCAAGGCGGTTAATCAACAATTCGTCCATCCCTGTTTCTTCAGTTAAGACGCCGTAAACTACACCTTGATTTAAGTCTGTTGCCCTTAATCCCCAAATCCGGCAAGCAAAGTGGATATTATGGCTGTCATGAACTTTGCTTAAATGATACATACTGCCCGGTTGTTTTGGATAGGGCAGCGTATCCTTCCGTCCATTATGTTCAATGGTAATGTACCCTTCTTCAATATCAATGTTAGGTGTACCGTATTCGCCCATTGTTCCCAGCTTTACTAAGTGACAATCTGGGAAGTCTTCCCGCATTGCATACAGTAAATTTAAGGTACCGACTACGTTATTCACCTGGGTCAAAACCGCGTGTTCGCGGTCAATCATCGAAAAAGGCGCCGAACGCTGTTCGCCAAAATGCACAATGGCTTCTGGCTCAAATTGGTGCAATGCTTTGTTGAGAAACTCATAATTAGTAATATCGCCAATCAACAAGTCGATAGATTTACCAGTCAAATCGTGCCAGCGCTGGAGGCGTTGTTGAATTGACGCGATGGGGGTGAGAGTTTCGACGCCCAGTTCGTTATCCCAGTGTCGCCGCACCAAACTATCTAAAATTCCAACTTCATAACCTCGATTAGAAAGGTAAAGTGCGGTTGCCCAACCGCAATAACCGTCACCGCCAATAACCAGGACTTTCATTTTCACTAGTTTTTACTCGCTGATAGCTAAATCTATCAGGTTTGTGTCACCTCTTAACTATCTTAGTTAAGAGTTATCAGTTATGAGTTCTATTCCTGACTTCTCACTTTCTATAGAAGCAGAGCATAAATTCTTCTTCCCAAACCACACGTTTTAATTAAGCCAGCAGTAGGCAGCTAAATCGTATCTAAATTTACAGATTTTCCTTTATTTGCCTGATGTTCTGGAGTAATGTAAAGAAAAATTACGATAATGACGTTAAAGCGTCTTGCGGTATTGACAACTAAAAAGAGAGCCGATATCGTGAGATACATACCCGGGTAAGACTGTTAAAGAGTTATATGCAAGCTAAGCAAAAGGTTACTTTGTATTTGTCGCCGGAACTGCACAAGAGGTTGAAGATTCGTTCAGCAATTGATTCCCAGCCGATGTCGGACTTAGCCGAACGTGCTTTGGGCTTCTACTTGGCTAATTCGGAATTAGTTGAAGAAGTGGAATCTTCTATAGGAAGAACTCATAGAGTTTATTCTTGTCCAAATTGTGAGAGTTCATTAGTATTGCGTGATGGGGACTTGCTTACCTTGGGCAATCAACCAGGACTCATTGGAAGCGAACATCTACCCATCGACGATATGGAACGGGATGAAACTAAGCAGAAGGGTGAGGAAGAGTTAGTTCCTTGCTAAATCGGAATTATGAATTATGTTTTCATAATTCCCTAATCTTTGCCGAGCCAAAATCGATGTCTGTACTGTCTGTATAAGGTCTCCAGTAGGTCGATGTATGAAAGAAGAGCTCAATATTCTCGTTCAAGCTCAATACCCTCTAATCTACCTTGTGACCTCGGAGGAAGAGCGGGCTGAGCAGGCGATATTTGGAATTGCTCAAACATCAAAGCCACCAAGGCGAGTATATGTTTGGACAGTAACTCACGGCATAGTGGAGTATGGTCAACCCCGGAACGTCACTCAAAACAACACGCTTTCTCCAGAAGCGGCAATTGATTGGATAATTCGGCAGAAAGAACCAAGTATATTTATTCTTAAAGATTTACATCCTTTTATTGATGGTCCGGCGACAACAAGGTCTTTACGAGACGCGATCGCCAGCTTCAAAGGCATGCAGAAAAACATTGTTTTGATGTCGCCAATGCAGCAAGTACCCATTGAACTGGAAAAAGAAGTTGTTGTTCTCGACTTTCCGCTGCCAGATATGGGTGAGTTGAACAAAGTTTTGACAAACCATATAGATCAAAACCGGGGGCGGCGTCTCTCAACAGATGCGCGAGAAAAGCTTCTTAGAGGAGCGTTGGGTTTAACGAAGGATGAAGCTGAGAAAGTCTACCGTAAGGCACAGGTAACTAAAGGGCGTCTGACGGAAGATGAAGTAGATATAGTATTATCTGAGAAAAAGCAGCTCATTCGGCGCAATGGTATACTAGAATACATGGAAGAAGATGCTACCATTGATGCTGTGGGCGGTTTGGAAGAATTAAAGAAATGGCTGAAGCAGCGCTCCAATGCTTTTACTGAAAGGGCGCGGGAGTATGGGTTGCCTCAACCAAAAGGAATGCTGATTCTAGGGGTACCGGGTTGTGGAAAGTCTTTAATCGCCAAAACAACTTCTCGACTGTGGAGTTTACCACTGTTACGGTTGGATATGGGGCGGGTATATGACGGTTCCATGGTAGGACGTTCGGAAGCAAATTTACGCAATGCCCTGAAAACAGCAGAGTCTATTTCTCCAGCAATTCTGTTTATCGATGAGTTAGATAAATCCTTTGCTGGGAGCAATGGTTCGGGTGATTCGGATGGTGGGACTTCAAGCAGGATATTCGGATCTTTCCTCACCTGGATGCAAGAGAAGAAATCACCGGTGTTTGTGATGGCAACTGCCAACCGAGTTGAACGCTTACCTGGTGAATTCTTGAGGAAAGGTCGCTTTGATGAAATATTCTTTGTAGACCTGCCGACTCCCGAAGAACGCCAACATATTTTCAATATTCATCTGACCAAACGCCGTGAAGACATAACGAGATTTGATCTCGAACAACTGGCTAAAATGTCAGATGGGTTTTCTGGGGCAGAAATAGAACAGGCGATCGTTGCGGCAATGTACGAAGCTTTTGCCCAAGATCGAGAGTTCACCCAGTTAGATATTATTGCTGCAATTAAAGCGACACTACCGCTGTCTCGCACGATGCAAGAACAAGTAACTGCATTGAGAGACTGGGCTAGACAGCGTGCAAGACCTGCAGCATCCTCCGTTGCTGAATATCAGCGAATGGAGTTTTAAAAGCTTTCCCCTGCTACTACAGGGGGAAAGGCTAGCGCTAAACGCTAGCAGTTAAGAAAAAACCGCGTATACTGTACGCGGTCGAGTGAAACAAACCGTTGTCCTTTTCTCAATCTTCTCTTTTGGAGGAACCCAAATGTCTCATTTTAGCACTCTGCGTACCAAAATCACCGATGCTGAAATCCTCAAGTCTTCTCTCCGTGACCTGGGTATCACAGTGAAGACCGAAGCTGATGTACGTGGCTACAACGGTCAGCGCCTTCGTTCTGACATTGTTGCAGTTTTAGAAGGCGAATATGACCTGGGTTGGTCTCGCAACAGCGATGGTTCTTTTGACCTCATCGCTGACCTGTGGGGCGTTGCTAAGAAGCACAACCAGACCGAGTTGATCAACTCAATCAACCAGAAGTATGCTGTTAACAAGACCTTGACCGAAGTCAAGCAGCGCGGTCTGCAAAACGCTAACGTTAAGTTGGTATTGCAATAGTAATCTCTCTGCGCGTTCCCAAAGCTGCACGGGTTAACCAAGTCATTAGCGGTTAACCCGCTTTTTTCAGCATTGGACTGGATTTATTTCCAGTCCTTATTCTTTTTGTTGGGGCGAATGACCGTTCGCCCCAACTTTTTTTGGTTTATGGGCATTAATTTTATTACCCCTATATGAATTTAACATTTTTTAGCCTACAGAAACCCGGTTTCTTAAAACAATACCTTGTCCTAAGGGACAGGCTTCGCCAACGCCAATTTCTGAAAAGCCCTACAGGCTATAAGCCTGGACGCCAGTCGCCTAGTAGCGGGAAACCCTCCTCATGCGCGCTGGCTCGGCTACACGTACAAAGCCCACCTCCGTGGGCTAGAATCCTTACAGGCTGCGAAGGCAGCCTTTATTTGCATAGCCCCACACGAATAGAGTGAGGGCAATAGGAGCGAAGGTATTGTTAAAAGTTACCGGGTTTCTTCTTGGCATTTAGAACCCAATACGCTTGGTGTTAAGGCGAGGATCAGAACTAGCCCGCCTTAAAAAGGGGGGTAGTTCAGATCTTCAAGGAGTGACGCTTCTAACTGAACCGTATTGATTTAGAACCACGTCCATCTGCGGTTAAAATCTAAAATGGTATAAGTAATGATATGTCTGTGATTTCTTCTGTCACTGTCACCGTTCCCGCTACGACTGCTAACCTGGGACCGGGTTTTGATTGTATCGGTGCAGCTTTAACACTGTACAACGAGTTTAAGTTTACTCGCCTCGACTCTTCCGTTGGAGGGGTGACAATTTATGTCACTGGTGCTGAGGCGGAACGTGTGAACACTGATGAGAGTAATTTGCTCTATCAGGCGTTTATGAAGTTATATCAACACCTCGATGTAACACCGCCACCTGTGAAAATAGAGATTGGGCTGGGTGTGCCTTTGGCACGGGGTTTAGGTAGTTCTGCAACGGCTATTGTCGGTGGGTTGCTGGGTGCAAATTTGCTCTGCGGTGAAGCTTTGAGTCAGTTGCAGGTGATGGATCTGGCGATCGCTTTGGAAGGACACCCGGATAATGTGGTTCCGGCGTTGTTGGGGGGATGTCGGTTGGCGGCGACGGGGTTAGAAAATGAACCGCCAAGGCGCCAAGGACGCCAAGAGTGGGAGGTTTGTGAGGTTCCTTGGTGTGGGGAGGTTGTGCCGGTGGTGGCGATTCCGGATTTTGAGCTTTCAACTCAGGAGGCGCGGCGGGTTTTGCCTACTGAGGTGAGTCGTGGGGATGCGATTTTTAATACGGCGCATTTGGGGTTGTTGTTGCGTGGGTTGGAAACTGGTAAGGGAGATTGGTTGAGGGCTGCTTTGCAAGATAGGTTGCATCAGCCTTACCGGAAAGGGTTGATTCCTGGTTTCGATGCTGTACTTGCTGCGGCTGTTGCTGCTGGCGCTTATGGCATGGTGATTAGTGGGGCAGGACCAACGTTGTTGGCTTTAACGAATACGGTACACTCTGATGCTGTGGCGGCGGCGATGGCTGCTGCTTGGAAGGATTTGGGAGTTGCAGCTGTTGTGCGATCGCTTTGTGTTGATCGTCAAGGCGCGAGAAGTGTTACGGATTAGGGGAATGGGGAATGGGGAGTGGGGAATGGTAAATATTTCTCCCACTTCCTACTCCCTACTCCCTACTCCCCACTCTTTACAAAAGTAAGCATCGCTTAATATAATGTAATCAAAAGATAAAATGCAAAATGATTTGCAGTAATTGTCAGTAATGAATGCGATTGACTTTCCTTGGTTAACAACTATCATTCTGTTGCCGCTGGTGGCTGCCGTAGCTATCCCCTTAATCCCAGATAAAGATGGTAAAACTGTCCGTTGGTACGCTATGTCCGTTGCGATCGCGGACTTGGCGCTAATGATCTATGGCTTTTGGCAAAGCTACGATTTTAAAAGTTATGCATTCCAACTGGTAGAAAAATATCCTTGGGTGCCGCAGTTGGGGTTGAATTGGTCTATAGCGGTTGATGGGTTGTCGATGCCGCTGGTGCTGCTGACAGGCTTAATTAATACTCTCGCAATATTCGCGGCTTGGAAAGTAACAAACAAGCCGCGATTATTTTATGGTTTGATGCTGGCAATGTATAGCGCCCAAATTGGTGTGTTTGTTGCCCAGGATCTGCTGTTGTTCTTCCTGATGTGGGAAATAGAGTTGGTGCCAGTGTACCTGCTGATTTCTATTTGGGGAGGGCAAAAGCGCCAGTATGCAGCGACTAAGTTTATTCTTTACACTGCTGCTGCATCAATATTTATCTTGGTGGCTGGTTTTGCACTTGTCTTTTCTGGAGATACCATTACCTTCGACTTGTCTTCTCTGGGAATGAAGCAATATCCTAAAACTTTAGAATTACTGGTATATGCAGGTTTCTTAATTGCCTTTGGTGTGAAGCTACCGATTTTTCCCCTACACACTTGGCTACCAGATGCTCATAGTGAGGCGTCAGCACCTGTTTCGATGATTTTGGCTGGTGTGTTGTTGAAGATGGGTGGTTATGCGATCATCCGCATCAACATGGAAATGTTGTCCAATGCCCATGTTTACTTTGCCCCAGTGCTGGCAATTTTAGGTGTAGTAAATATTATTTACGGTGCTTGCTGTGCCTTTGCACAAACTAATCTGAAGCGGCGTTTGGCATACTCTTCGATCGCCCACATGGGGTTTGTGCTGATTGGTATTACTTCTTATACAGAACTTGGTATCAGTGGCGCTGTTCTCCAGATGGTTTCCCACGGTTTGATTGCTGCTACCTTATTCTTCTTATCTGGTGTAACATACGAGCGCACTCACACCTTAATGATGGATCAAATGGGTGGCATGGCAAAGGTAATGCCGAAAACATTTGCTCTGTTTACCACTGGTGCAATGGCTTCTCTAGCATTACCAGGGATGAGTGGCTTTGTCGGTGAGTTGATGGTGTTTCTCGGTATTGCCACAAGTGATGTCTACAGTTCCAGTTTCAAAGTTGTCATCGTGTTGCTTAGTGCTGTTGGCGTGATTTTGACTCCGATTTATCTACTATCGTTGCTGCGTCAAGTGTTCTACGGCAAGCAAAATGAAAATTTGGTACTGGATGCAGTAGTGCAAGATCTCAAACCCCGCGAACTGTTGATCGCTGCTTGTCTGTTAATACCTATCATCGGTATAGGTTTGTATCCCAAATTGGCAACACAGTCTTATGATGTGAAGACGGTGGAAGTAGCAGCCCATGCTCGTCAGGTTCTGCCAGTTGTTGCTCATCAGCAACCATCAAGTTTATATTCTCGTGTTTTTGCACCAACATTAGCTGACGCTCAGGTTGTTGATTTGGTTAACATTGCTGAGTGAAGGTCTTTCTCAACTATTTATACTGGGTTTCAAAATGCATCACACTTTTGATTCTATTGTGGTGTGGGCATTTTGTCCGCCCAGATGCGTGGACGTATGCTTTACTCAATAACAGGCTTACTTTGTGAATAAGTCCTTGTTCTCAGCCATTTCTGCCTTTCTTGATAACTCATCTCCGTTTTGTAACCAACCCTAATCTGCTCAGGAGTTAATTCTCCTTGGGGAGGCATAGGTACTTGTTTGTCTTTCGCAGAAGTTTCTTGCTCCTGCAATGGTAAATTGAAAGGCATAACCATCTTCTCCTGGAGCGATTGTAACCCACCCTAGAGGTTCCATTTTAATTATATCTCTATAGTAGGGGATGGCATCCTCAACAGAGTCAAGAGAAATCAGAGCACCATTCTTCTCTGGAGTACAAAATTCTAACCCAGCTTGGATAGCGTACCAGAGGAGCCATTTTCCTATAGGTTCTACCAACTTTCTGTTTCTGGGCAGAGATTCTAGGTGTAAGACCTCCAGCAAGTATGGGGTATCATCCTCAGATAAGTAAACAGCATATCTAATCAAACCTAAGATAAAACCTTGAGAAGAGAGCTTGATAATTTTTTTGTACTCAAAATTTGTTTTGCTCCAAATTTCTCTCCAACTAAAAATCCAGTTATCAGGCATATCTTCTGCTGTCGCAGGCTCTAAGATAGCCTCCACTGGTTCTTGCGTCATTGTTCTAACAGAAACTATATAAACTCCTATTGAGTACATTCGTTCTTCACCTAACATCACAAAAGGGAGTAATTTTTAGACTCAAAACTGCGCTCGGTAAACAGGTAATTGTAGTGAGATTGATTAACATATAGTCCATATAGTCTAAAAATCTAGTGTAGCGATTGCATCCTCTTTCCGATCACCATTGGTTGACAGCATTAAAAGTTCAGAGTAGCGATCGCCGTGCCAAGAAAAAATCTACAGCCGATTGTTGAAGCACAAGGTATTTATCGACTGGCAAATGGTGATTTTGTGGTGAGTCGAGAATGTCCTTAAAAGATTTTGACTTTCATCTTGCAGTGCCTTAAAATGCAAGGCATACTAAGGAAAGAGCTTTGATCTCCATCTAACCCACATTCCGCACGTCACTTTGTAGTACGTACCGTATTACAATAAACTTTCAAGACCTGGTGATAGCAGCAAGTATCAATACTAAAAACAGTCTGTGGATTGACGTTGACTAGCAACGGGAAAGCCGTAATATCAGGGTATAAGTTTTGTGTTGCACTAAAATAAGAGAGCGATCGCGCTTGTCTAAACCTACTACGTAATAGTATATTTGGTTAAGAAAAAAGACATTCAGCAAGTAGAAGCTGTAGCTCGTGAATTCAAAATGACAGAAGAAGAGAGAAGAGAATTCGGCAATTATTTGGAAGATGAGAAAGCCGTTGGCTACGGTGGTACAAAAAATGAACGTGGAGACTTTAGCTATCAAGAACTTAGACAAAAAGCTCAGAATTTTTTAGATTTATAAAAATCAAGCTAAATATGATAATAAATCTAGTTAAGAATATAACCCAACCTAGTGATTTAGAGCAGCTTATTGAAATAATCAGTGGAGTAATTGGAGAAATCTGCTGGAAAGCAAGCTTAAGCTACGGAGATGAATTAACTCTTCATATTGGAGCAAGAATTCCTTACTCACAAAAATCGATGGCAGGTAAGGAAAAAGGAGCGTGGATATTAGGTACACGGGCAACGCAATGGCGGCTTGACGGACCAAGTGAAACCCTGGTTTCTGCCAACGACGACCCAGAAATTATCAGACAGAAAGTTAATGCTATTAAAGACATTACTATCGCTGGAATTGAAACTGAGTACTGCAATCTTACTCTGACAGTAACTTTTAGTAATGGATGTAAGTTAATACTGCTACCAAATAGTGAAGACGATGTTGACTTACCTTACTGGGAAATGTTTACTCCGCATCAAATGGTTCTTAAGGTTGGTCCTGGTGGAAGGTGGTCTTATATCAGTTCAAATAGCAGAGCAAATGTGTACTAGCAGGTTGGGTTGAAAGTAGACGCTACGGAATGTAGGTTAAAAGTCGATAGGGAATGATTCTGATATACGTGATAGGACGTTAAGAAATTTAACGCTCCCAGTGCTGAGAGGTTATTAGTGTGCGATCGCACATTCCAAACTCACTACTCCCCACTTATTTTTGCTGACATACCTTCAATTAGCACTCGCCTCAGTTCTGCATTAGTTTCTGATAAAAGCCACTGGGAACACCACTGGTGAGGCGGCAGTTGACCATATTTTTCTGGTAACCTTATCCCATGGTAGGCGTAGAGGCTAAAACAGTCAGCATATTGAATTGCCGGAGAGCCTTCTCGATGAAGTCGTTGTTGGTTATCAAAGGAGAGTTTAGTGGGGCGTTCACAGATTAAACAAACTTCTTGATAAGTGCAGATCCATCCACAATGCTTGATAACTCCTTGATAAACTTCCCATAGGATTGGATCGTGTTCAATCTTCAACTCAGAAATATAAAAATCTAACCAACTGCACTCAGTACAGGCTAAATCAGGTTGCCTATAACCTACCTGAAATTCATCAGGAACATAGACCCCATCTGCATACAGTTTTTCTTGCAGTCCATCTTCCAGTAGTCTGTGCATTTCCTGCAGTTGACCAAACAGTTCTTCATCACATCTGCTCGGTATAACTCTCAGTTTGTAGATAAGATCGTCATTATCTAATTGAGTAAAACTCAGATCTTCGAGTTCTTTTGAAGCCAAATAAGGGCTATCAAAAAAGAGAATCTCAGGCTCTTTTTCACCAATCAAAGTATAGGCAGCTTTTATAGCTTCTGAAGCTTTTGGGCGATTTATTGGTTCGGTGGAGAGGGCTATGTTTCGCCACTTCTGTTGATAAACTGAAATCAGTGCTTTTTGCTCAGAGGTTAGCTTTTCAAGCTTAATCTGCGACATACTTCCATCCCTCTGGCGAGTACTCTCGTTGAATCTGCACTCTCCAATTACCTTGGGGAATAGAAATTGCCTTATGCTCTTCATGAGTAAGCAACGCCGTCTCTGAAATCACCCGTAGTATTAGGATGCTATTTTGTTCGTACAATTCAGCCTGTCCCTCACTGATGTGGTGTGTGTGTCCTGTCACCTCACCTTCAGCTAAGGTCAGGTGAGCCAACTTTTTTCCCTCAATTTGCTGTACTGGCAGCAAAATGACATCGCCTTGTCTCAGCGGTTGCATAAATTCTTCTTAATTTTATATTTTATAATATATAATACTTAAATTAAATGATTCTCTACACAGAATCTGACTATCAGAACGATTACGTTATTCTAGGGTCATATGTCACACAAAGAGATTGATGCTCTAACCCCAGAACAAGAGGCGTTGATTCCGGTTTATCTGGAGAAGTGGAGAAATATTGGGCTTTCTACAGAGAAAATTAATAGAAAAAAAGCTGCAAAATTGGTAAATAAAGCCTATGCTTTGAATGGCTTATCTGAACCTGAGATGATATTTCTTGATAGTCCTCGTACTGCTATATGCTCTAGCTGGGTTAAGGTATGGACAGAACCTAGAGGAGAACTAGATAGCTACCTTTCAAGTCAGTTTCGCAATCAAATTGAAAAATCTCTTTGGAACCTAATTTCGGCAAAGCTTTTCAACGGGATCATCAATGAATACAAAATCTTAACAGATTTATATTTTTCTCTAGAGTATTTAATTGCTAATAAATTATTTAAAGTAGATGGATATAATACTTTTGAACCAAAATACTGGTTGGCTTATAGCTGTTTATTTGATTTTTGTATTTCTGTTTTAAATTGCGCTTATCTAGCAAGACATTTGCAAGTTGTGCAGGATGTAGCTGAACATTGTGGCTTAATTTTTTGTTCAGAAAGTGTAGCAATTATCTGTGAGCGACCCACAAAAATTTCCTTAGACAACCAAAACAGACTTCATGCCCAAGCCGAACCAGCTATCCAATTTGCTGACGGATACAGCCTCTACGCCTATCATGGCGTAACGTTACCTGAAAAATACGGTATTTCTTACCCACAAGAATGGGACTTAGAATGGCTTTTAAAAGAAGATAATGCTGAACTGCGGCGTGTACTTATTCAGGGTATTGGTTACGAGCGCATGATTAAAGAATTGCAAGCCATTGAGTTAGATTCTTATCAAGAATACACATTACTCGCAATTGATAATGACATCGATGTTGAACCAATTTATCTATTAAAAATGACTTGCCCTAGCACAAAATTTATTCATGTTTTGCGCGTACCACCTGATGTTACATCTGCGAGAGAGGCTATATGCTGGGTAAACTGGGGTATCGACCCAAAAGATTTTGCAGTACAAACATAACAGAAGAGCTATGAGCCTACGTAGGTGCTGATGCAACTTTTTATTCTTTCCGTTGCATTTATGCATGGGGTAATTACGAATTACGAATTGGAGCGAAGCGACTTGACTGTGGAGGTGGCACTAAGCTTGGTAATTTAGGACCTTGGACTTTCTACCTTCTTTGGATTTTGCGTAATAATGGACCTACGCGCTTTGGTGCTCTAAAACGCCAAATTGAAGGTATCTCGTCGAAAGTTCTGACTGAAAGACTACGGATGCTTGAAGAGGCAGAGGTAGTTTACCGCACCTATGAGCCAACGATACCGCCGCAAGTGACCTACGGACTCACAGAACGAGCAAAGGAGGATTTGATCGTAGTTCTAGATCAGCTTGATGCGATCGCCCACAAGTGGTATGCACAGGAAAATGGAGAGCAGCTAAACCAACGAGTGCAGATGCAATGAGCAAAACATCACCTATGTCTACATCTCTAGAGCAAAAACAAGCAATCAAGAACAGTCAGCATGCCTTGGTCATTGGTGGCAGTATGGCAGGTCTGCTGGCAGGACGAGTGTTAATTAACCACTTTGAGCGGGTGACGATTGTTGAGCGCGATCGCTTACCAGACCAGCCGATGCCGCGTCAGGGAGTCCCCCAATCTAGCCATGTCCATGTGCTGCTTACCCAAGGACAGCGGATTTTAGAACAGCTTTTTCCGGGTCTAGCAGCTGAATTGACTGCGGCTGGTGCGCCGACTGTAGATTGGATTGCAGATTGGTTAATGTTTGGTGTTTGGGGTTGGGGACCCCGCTTCCCTTCAGGCTTGGTTGGTCATACCTGTAGCCGCTACCTACTAGAGTGGATGCTTTGCCGTCGTCTGGCTGCCTACGACAACCTACAATTTTTGGAAGCAACTCAGGTAACGGAATTGTTGACTGATAGTAATAAATCCACAGTGACAGGAGTACGGCTGCGCAATCTGGAAGTGCCCCAGTCAGAAGAGTTAGCCGCCGATCTCGTTGTGGATGCCACAGGTCGTAATTCCTCTATGCCCAAGTGGTTAGTCGCCCTAGGCTATCAACCTCCAAGAGAAACCGTGATTAACTCTTTTTTGGGTTACGCCAGCCGATGGTATCAGCGCCCAGAGGGTTTTCAGGCAGACTGGCAGGGGCTGTCGGTAATGTCCAAACCGCCGGATCATCCGCGCGGTGGGGTACTCTATCCGGTAGAGGGCAATCGTTGGATGATCACTTTGGGGGGTGTAGGTCGGGACTATCCGCCTAAAGATGAAGCTGGCTTTCTTTCCTTTGCTCGTGATTTGCGGAGTCCCGTGATTTACGAAGCAATCAAAGATGCCCAACCCCTCTCCCCAATCTACAGTTATCGGGGAACAGAAAATCGTTTATATCACTACGAGCAGCTGTCCAAACTACCCTCTGGATTGCTAGTGTTGGGGGATGCGGCGTGTGCCTTCAATCCCGTCTATGGTCAAGGCATGACTGTTGCTGCGTTAGGAGCATTAACCCTGGATGAGTGCCTGCATCAGCAATTGGGAGGTGAAAAAGGCAGCTTAAAGGGTCTGACTCAGCGGTTTCAGAAGCGACTGGCTAAAGTGAACGCTAACTCCTGGCTAATGGCAACGGGGGAGGATTTGCGCTGGCCAAATACGGAAGGCGGGCAATCAGACAGGATGTCCCGACTTATGCAGCGCTACATAGATCAGGTGCTAATACTTTCGTTAGACCATCGTGAGATCTACCAGACCTTTGGGGAAGTAGTTCATATGCTCAAAGATCCCACAGCGCTTTTCCAAGCTGGTATCCTCTCACAAGTTCTATGGCAAGCTATGGGTAGAATTTTTAATGGTGGTGTTGCAGAGGGTTCGTTCAAAACAGATAGATCTCAAGAGAAAAATTATACCTGACATCAGTCATTAATAGACTTCTTGCAAAGGAAAATTTAATCACAATACGGTTCAGTAGTAGTTTACAAGAGCGTCAACCGTTGTAGAGACGTTGCATTGCAACGTCTCTACACAACCTAAAATTCTTACCGATCAGCCCTAACTGAACCGTATTGGATTTAATCGTAGTTTTAGGTCAGTTCAATGCGATCGCCCTTAATTGCGTCATTTACATCACCATTATCGGGTAGACCGTAGGGGCGGGGTTCCCCCGCCCTTACAATGTCGTCAATTGAATTGAAAGCGGAATTTTGTGAGGTGGGCATTGCCCACCCTACGTTTTAGAAATTCTCGAAGTTGCCGATCGCATCCTTCATCTTTTGCAACACCTCATCCACCCCGATTGCTCCCAACTCTCCTGAGGCGCGAGTGCGGATACTCAGGGTGTTGGTTTCAACTTCCTTTGCTCCTACCACGATCATCACAGGGATTTTCTGTTTCTCAGCATTGCGGATCAGCTTTGGCAGACGTTCACCACTGGTATCCACTTCAGCACGGATACTGATGGCTCTCATCTTCGCGGCTACATCCTTGGCAAAATCCAGTTGTGCATCACTCACTGGTAGCAATCTCGCTTGTTCTGGCGCTAACCACAAGGGGAAATCTCCAGCATACTCCTCAATCAAAATACCGATGAGTCGTTCGAGGGAGCCAAAAGGCGCACGGTGAATCATAACTGGGCGTTGGCGAGAACCATCCTCAGCAACGTATTCCAAATCAAACCTTTCTGGCAAGTTGTAATCGACCTGCGCAGTTCCCAATTGCCACTCTCGCTCTAGGGCATCCTGAAAGATAAAATCGAGTTTGGGACCGTAAAACGCCGCTTCCCCAATTCCTTCAAAGTGATCCATTCCCAGCTTTTCCACAGCCCGACGAATTGCTCCTTGGGCTTTTTCCCAAGCTTCATCTGAACCGATGTACTTATCGCTAGCTGGGTCGCGAAAACTTAATCTGGCTTTAAAGTTTTTCAGTTGCAGACTCTTAAACACCGACAAAGTCAAATCCACTACTTTGAGGAATTCGCTGTCTAACTGTTCTGGCGTCACAAATAAGTGAGAGTCATCCACTGTAAAACCTCGCACCCGCGTTAAGCCACCTAATTCTCCAGATTGCTCATAGCGGTAAACAGTACCAAATTCCGCTAGTCGCATCGGTAATTCTCGGTAGGAGCGTAACTCACTCTTATATATTTGGATGTGGAAGGGACAATTCATCGGTTTGAGGACGTAGCCCACCTCATGCGCTGCTGCTTCCTCATCCTCTGCCATCAGAGGGAACATATCTTCTTTATATTTTTGCCAGTGTCCAGAGGTTTTAAATAAATCTACTCTACTAATGTGAGGCGTCACTACTGGCAAATAACCCCGTTTGAGCTGTTCCTGCTGCAGGAAGTCTTGCAAAACACTCCGCAGGACAGTTCCTTTGGGCGTCCACAAAGGTAAACCTGGTCCCACTTGGTCAGAAAATACAAATAATCCTAGTTCTTTACCTAGTTTCCGGTGATCGCGCCGCAGTGCTTCTTCTTTGCGCCGCTTGTACTCAGTCAGTTGTTCTGGCGTTTCCCAAGCGGTGGCGTAAATGCGTTGCAGTTGTGCCTTAGTTTCATCCCCACGCCAGTATGCGCCAGCGACACTTTCTAATTCAATTGCTTTTGGGTTGAGTTCGCTGGTGTTTTCCAAATGAGGTCCCGCACACAAATCCCACCATTTCTCCCCCAAGTGGTAAATCGTAATCGGTTCCGTTTTGATATCTGTCAGGATTTCTAGCTTGTAAGGTTCGTTAATTTCCTTAATCCGGCGTTCAGCTTCGTCGCGGCTGACTTCTTCCCGAATCACTGGCAGTTTGCTATTGGTAATCTTAACCATTTCTTTATAAATGGCTTTCAGATCCTTGTCGGTAAATGGTTCTGGATTATCAAAGTCGTAGTAAAATCCGTTTTCAATCCACGGACCAATTGTGACTTGCGCCTTGGGAAACAGCTTTTGTACTGCCATCGCCATCACATGGGAAGCAGTGTGACGAATCTTTTTCAACCTTTCCGACTCGCTGGTACGCGGTAAATAGATTTTTTCAGGTTTTTCTTCAGGTTGTTCTGGCTGATTGGAAGATAAATTTGGCGACATCGGCTGTTGAACTATTGACGAAGTGATTGCAGAACGGTGATTTAGCAGTTGGATTTATAAAAAAATCCACCCTAATATAACACGGTAACCCTTTGCGGCGAATGAGATGCTTTTGCTGAACGAGCGTACTCAGTGAAGATAGAGGAAGGATAGTTACTATTGTAGCGAAGGAACACCCTGACTGTGGCG
>CAZZYE010000065.1:0-15990 GCA_964658145.1 uncultured Stigonema sp. | reverse complement strand
CCCACTGCCTCGAGACGAGGCGATCAACCAACTAGAACAAACGGTGCGTCTGGATGTTGTACCAAACTCAAATTCCCCGATTAACCGCACTGAAGCGATCGCTCTTCAGCAAGAGCTAGAAAATCTGATTGGTAGAGTGGAGAGTGCTAATATAGCAGCATCGGTATTCGACGGTAACTCTCAGTTTGCTCATGTAAAACAGGCGGAATTTGCTTCAACAAGACCTGGAGTACCAGTCATTAGCACACAATCCGTTTTAGCAGAGGCAAGGGATCTCGTCAAAAACTTGCCCCAATTGATTGCACGAAAAGATTATGCTCAGGCTCGTCAGCAGTGGCTGATGACAAAGGCAAATTTGTGGAACCAGTTTCCTACAGATCGGAGATTGGCTCAACCAGAAATCCGGGCAATGTGGCTTGATCGGGGAACAATTGTCCGGGCTGGAAGCGAACAGGGACTAGCCCAGATTTTTGATCGCATGGTGCAAGCAGGGATTAACACTGTCTTTTTTGAAACCATTAACGCCAGCTATACTATTTATCCAAGCCAGATAGCACCGCAGCAAAACCCATTAACTCGCGGGTGGGACCCACTGGCGGCGGCTGTCAAGTTAGCTCATGAGCGAGGTATGGAATTACATGCTTGGGTTTGGACTTTTGCCGCCGGCAACCAACGTCACAATGAGCTTCTCAACCTCAACCCCGATTACCCAGGACCAGTACTTGCGGCTCGTCCTGATTGGGCAGGTTACGATAACCGTGGTCAGATGATTCCGATTCGTCAACGCAAGCCTTTCTTCGACCCAGCCAATCTACAGGTGCGGCAGTACTTACTGAACTTGTACGAGGAAATTGTCACTCGCTATAACGTTGATGGTCTACAACTAGACTACATTCGCTATCCGTTCCAAGACCCTAAAGGTGGGCAGACTTACGGCTATGGCAAAGCAGCAAGAACACAATTTCAGCAACTTACTGGCGTAGATCCAGTGAAGATTTCTCCCAGCCAGGGAGATCTGTGGCAAAAGTGGACAGAATTTCGCACCCAGCAAATTGATAGCTTTGTTGCTCAAGTGTCCAGACAATTGCGACGAAAGCGACCTAACCTGATTGTGTCAGTTGCTGTATTTCCTCTTCCTGAAGCTGAACGCATTCAAAAGATCCAACAACATTGGGAAGTCTGGGCACAGCGCGGTGATGTTGATTTAATTATCCCGATGAATTATGCTCAGGATACTCTAAGCTTTCAGAGATTAGGACAATCCTGGCTTACTTCCAAACAATTAGGCTCCAGCTTATTGGTGCCGGGAATTCGCCTACTTTCCTTACCTATAGTTGGGGCATTCGATCAGATCCAACTGATCAGGGACTTGCCAGTTAGTGGTTACGCTCTCTTTGCTACAGAAAATTTTAGCAACGACTTGTATAAAATTCTTAATAGCACTCAAGGCAACATACAAAGTATACAAAAAGAACCAATTCCTCAGCGCCAACCTTTTCAAACCGCTGCGGCTCGTTACTCTGCCCTACAGCAGGAATGGAAGTTGGTTCTGCAAAACAATCAGATGCGAGTGCCTATGACTACTCTTTCAGATTTTAACACCCAATCAGAAATTTTGCAAAGCGCTTTGGCTCAGCTTGCTGCCGAGCCAAATGCCAGTAATTTCATCTTGGCAAAAGCCTCACTGACTCGCTTCCAGTCTCAATTTAGGGTATGGATGCGCGAACCAGCGATCTTAAATCCATATCAAGTCAAAGTTTGGGAGAATCGGCTTGCTACTATAGAAAGGCTTTTAAACTACGGTCAACGGGTGCAGCGACTGCGCCATTCTCCAGTGACCCAAAATTAGCATTTGGCAACGGATGATGTAACAGATGTAGCGGATGCCCTATGCTCATCGTCCACAGTTAAATTATCCGTAACATCCGTTCTCTCATCCGTTGCTAACCTGATGTAGCGGATGCCCTATGCTCATCGTCCACAGTTAAATTATCCGTAACATCCGTTCTCTCATCCGTTGCTAAAGATATTGTTTATGTACAGAGCAAAAATATAGGACAATAGTTAGTATTTGGCTCTATTTTTGCTTGAGCCAAAAATTTTGTCCTCAAGGCTATTGCAATCATCTATGGACGCCCAGCCTCAGTTAATCTTGCTTCCATCTTTGGATTCAGTAATTGACTTCTCTCCAATGGCTGTTGCACCGGACACACCATTATTGGATGTCATTGCGCTAATGAATCAGTGTCAGTCACAAGCTAACAGTGTTTTGGTCGTAGAGAATTCACAAGTAGTGGGGTGGCTCACAGACCGAGATATAGTTCGGCTCTTCTCCTCAAATGTTGACTTCAAAACAGCCAGTGTTAGTGAAGTAATGGTTACTTCGGTGATTACTTTAAAGCAATCCGAGCTTCAAGATATCACATCTGTATTATCCATCTTACGTCAGCATCAGTTGCCTTTACTAGCAGTTGTAAATGAGCAAGGTCAACTAGTCGGTTGCATGACATGTGAAAGTATCTACCATGCACTGGAATCATTTAATTATACCAAAGGGTTGGGGGAATTTGAGGAGACTCCAGACAAATACAAGCAAACTGAAGAACGACTACGTTTACTAGAGTCTGTTGTTGTCAATGCCAACGACGCTATTTTGATTACTGAGGCTGATGCGCTTGATGAACCGTTGGGACCTCGGGTAGTCTATGTAAACGAAGCCTTGACTCGGATGAGTGGCTGGTCAGCAACGGATGTGCTCGGGAAAACACCGCGTATTTTACAAGGGGAGAAAACCTCTCGCATCCAGCTAGACAGAATTCGATCTGCTCTCCAAAGTGGCTTGCCAATTAGAACGGAATTAATTAATTATCATAAAAACGGTTCTACATACTGGGTTGAGGTGAACATAGTCCCGCTTGTAGACCCTCACGGCAAAACTACTCATTTTATTTCTATACAACGGGATATCAGCGAGCGTAAAAGTGTTGAAGAGGCGCTCAAGTCGAGTGAAGGACGATTCCGCGCCATCTTCAACGGCACGTTCCAGTTTACTGGCTTACTGACACCAGAGGGTATGATCCTAGAAGCCAACCAGACAGCACTCGACTTTGCCGGATTACAGCAAAAACATGTTGTTGGGCGTGCATTGTGGGAGACACGACCGTGGATGATTTCCAAAGAAACGCAGAACAAGTTAAAAGAAGCAGTAGCGATCGCCGCTACAGGTGAATTTGTGCGTTTTGAAGTTGATGTCTTGAGCGCCAGCAATACTGTAGCCCACATTGACTTTTCCCTGAAGCCGATCAAAGACGAAACTGGCATCGTCTTGCAGCTAATTACCGAAGGGCGGGACATAACCGAACTTAAGTTAGCACAAGCAGCCCTCAAACAGGCGAACGAAGACCTAGAAATACGAGTTGCAAGGCGAACTAAGGCTTTAAAAGAAATAAATCGACAGTTAGTGTACGAAATTGCCGATCGCCAACTGCTAGAGGAGCATCTGCGGCAATCTCAGGAAATGTTGCAGCTGATTATGGACAACATTCCCCAGTGTATTTTCTGGAAAGACACAAGTTCTGTTTACTTGGGTTGCAATCGCAATTTGGCAAAAATTATTGGTCTTGACAGTCCGGAAGATATCGTGGGTAAGACTGACTACGATTTAGTCTCCAACAAAGAAGAAGCGGACTTCTACCATGCATCTGATGCCAAGGTGATGCAGACGGATACGCCGGAATATCACATTATCAAACCTCATTTGCCAAAAAATGGTAAACAAGTTTGGCTGGAGACGAATAAAGTCCCACTTCATGATGCGGAAGGATTTGTGATGGGTGTCTTGGGTACTTTTGAGGACATCACTGAGCGTAAGCTGGCAGAGGTTGCATTACGGGAGACTCAGGAGCGGCTGCAGGCGATTTTGGATAACTCCCCAACAGTCATCTACGTAACGGACACTCAAAATAGATACATGCTGATTAACCGTCAGTTTGAAAAATTATTCAACGTTACTCAAGAGCAGACCGCAGGTAAAAGCATATACGATATTTGGTCACGTGAAATTGCTGATGGATTTGCAAAAAATAACACTCAAGTACTTGAAACGGGCATACCTGTGCAAGCCGAAGAAGTTGCTCCCTACGACCATGAGCTACGCGCCTACTTTTCCGTCAAGTTTCCTTTAAAAGATGCGAATGGCATCCCTTATGCTGTCTGTGGCATCTCCACAGACATTACAGAGCGCAAAACTACTGAAGAAAGTGTACGACTGCGCGATCGCGCTATGGCAGCCAGCAGCAATGGCATTGTAATTGCTGATGCCACAATGCCAGACTTACCAATTATCTATGCCAATCCTGCCTTTGAGCGCATTACTGGCTACAGTGCAGCGGAAATTATCGGGAAAAACTGCCGTATTCTTCAAGGTACTGATACCCATCAATTAGGCGTAAAAAAATTACGCACTGCCATTGAACAAGGAAAAAGCTGCTCCGTCATTGTCCGCAACTACCGTAAAGATTGCTCCCTGTTTTGGAACCAGATCAGCATTTCTCCCGTTTATGACAGCAATGGCAAATTTACTCACTACATTGGCATTCTCACAGACATTACTAAAAGCAAGCAGGCAGAAACGGAACTGCTGGTATCCCAAGAGCGGCTGCAATATCTACTTTTCTCCAGCCCTGGTATCATTTATACCTGCAAAGCTTCTGAAGATTATAACGCTACCTTCATTAGTGAAAACGTTGTTGCCATGATGGGCTATGAAGCACGAGAATTTTTAAAAGATTCTAACTTTTGGCTAAGCCACATCCACCCAGAAGACATAGGACAGATTTTTGTAGAGCGGCTAAACCTATTTCAGCAAGGAGAACACAGCCATGAGTACCGCTTTTTGCACAAGGATGGTACTTATCGCTGGGTATACGATCAAGCAAAGCTGGTGCGGGATGATACTGGTAAAGAAGTGGAAATTGTGGGTTACTTGGCGGATATTACGAAACGCAAACAATTGGAACAGGAACTCAGAAGTGCGCTGGAGAAAGAAAAAGAACTTAACGAACTCAAATCTCGCTTTATTTCCATGACTTCCCATGAATTTCGCACACCATTGAGTACCATTCTTTCTTCCTCGGAGTTACTAGAACATTACCGCCATAAATGGACGGCGGAAAAACAAATCACTCACCTGCATCGTATTCAAACCGCAGTCAAGCATATGACTGAGATGTTAAATGATGTGTTAGTGATTGCCAAGGGGGAAGCGGGAAGACTATATTTTAGACCAGATGCTTTCGATTTGGTTGAATACTGCCGTTATTTAGTCGAAGAATCACAACTGAATGTCAATAATCAGCACGCGATCGCTTTTGGCAGTCAATACAAATCTATGCCATGCTGTATGGATGAAAAATTACTAGAGCATATTCTCAGTAACTTACTTTCAAATGCGATCAAGTATTCCCCAACTGGTAGCACTGTCAAGTTGACTCTCACTTGTCAACAAGGGCGAGCAATATTTGAGATTCAAGACCAAGGGATTGGTATTCCGCCAGAAGACTTACCCCGCCTGTTTGAATCTTTCTATCGCGCCACAAATGTGGGCAACATCCAAGGTACGGGATTGGGACTAGCGATTGTGAAAAAGTGCGTGGATATCCACAACGGTGAAATTACGGTGACAAGTAAAGTCGGAGTGGGAACGACGTTTACTGTTACTCTGCCATTGGCTAATTGTTAATGGTAACAATTAACAATTAGCTATTAGCAATCAACAATCAACAATCAACAAATAACAAATAACAATAATGAACAAAATTTTAGTAATTGAAGACGAAGAATCAGTACGAGAAAATATTTTAGATTTGCTGGAAGCAGAGGGTTTTGACACTATTCCTGCTGCCAATGGCAGAATAGGTTTACAGTTAGCAATTTCCGAACTTCCCGACTTAGTTTTGTGCGACTTGATGCTACCAGAAATTGATGGTTATGGTGTGCTGACAGCATTGCGCGAAGAACCTTTCACGGCAACAATTCCGTTTATTTTTCTCACGGCTAGATCTACCAGGGCTGACTTTCGTCAAGGCATGGAACTAGGTGCTGATGACTATCTCACAAAGCCATTTACTCGGGCAGAATTGTTAAGTGCGGTTACCAGCCGCTTATCAAAGCAAGCTAGTTTGACAAAGCACTTAGGCACTAATTCGATAAGTAATGAATTCTCCTCAGAAATCCAGTTGATAGAAATTTGTTTACGCCGTACTTTAGAACGAAGAGAATTTCGACAATTTCAAGTTTACTATCAACCCCAAATGGATCTTACTTCTGGTCAAATGATCGCTGCTGAAAGTTTGGTACGTTGGCAAAGTCCTGAATTGGGGCTGGTTTCTCCTGCAGAATTGATTCCTTTAGCAGAGTCCACTGGTTTAATAGTCCCGATTGGTGAATGGATATTACAAAGTGTCTGCAAACAAAGTAAAATTTGGCACATTGCAGGCTTTCCTTCTTTGCGTGTCGCTGTAAATTTGTCAATACATCAATTAAATCAACCAGATTTTTGTCAAAAAATAGTTGATTTTTTAGCAGTTAATAATTTGTCACCGCATTGCCTAGAATTAGAACTTACTGAAAGCATGATTATGAAAGATGTGAATGGCGCGATCGCTACAATTACTGAATTACAATCTATCGGTGTAAAAATTGCCATTGACGATTTTGGGACCGGATATACTTCTTTAATTTATTTGAAAAAATTACCGATTGATACCTTGAAAATTGACCGTTACTTTATTCACAATGTTGCCAACGACCCACAAAAAGCAGCGATTACAAAGGCATTGATTCAAATGGGGCATAATCTCAATCTCCAGGTAGTAGCTGAAGGTGTAGAGACAGAAGCAGAATTGGCTTTTTTACGCCAACACAACTGTGATGCAATGCAAGGTTTTCTCTTCAGCCGTCCGTTACCAATAGCTGAGTTTGAGAAGTTGTTATTTGCTGACAAACGCTTAACTTGATGGAAGTCCACTAGTTTGTAGGTTGGGTTCGGTTAAGAGTTGTTTGTAAGAATTACATAAGTATATAGGCGGGAAAAAAAAGATGTATGTAAACAAATGTAAAATCAATGTAGGGTGCTTTAGGCATTAGCCGTAACGCACCAAATTTAATCGGTGCGTTACACTTCGTTAACGCACCCTACGCTTAAAATTTATTTACATACATAGCTTTATTTGCGCCTACCTACTTAGGTATAGAGACGTTGCATCCAAGTAGATTGTCTTATCCGAACCGTATTAGGGTTCTTCCTTCCGGAACCCGTAAGGGCATGGACAAGGGAAAGATGTTAACTATGGTGTGCACGGATTGCTATAGTTAACTACAAAGTTAGGTGAGGTATCGCAAACGCTAGTCGCCTCTAGCTTGGGAAAGCCGCCATTAGCACCGCAGTTTATGATGAATGAAACACTCATAACAACTGCTCACTGGTTCCCCAATAGACATAATTAATAATTATCATATGTTATTCAAAACGGATAAAATTTTAGTAATCGAAGATGACAGAAGTATACGACAAAACCTTTTAGATTTGCTAGCATTGGAGGAATTCAAAGTCATTGCAGCAGAAAATGGTCGCATCGGTGTACTGTTAGCTCAGGAGGAAATTCCCGATCTGATTATTTGCGACGTGATGATGCCAGAATTAGATGGTCATGGTGTTCTGAAGATATTACGCCAAACGCCGACAACAGCGACTATTCCCTTCATTTTTCTGACTGCTAAATCTGATCAAACTGACTTTCGGCAGGGTATGGAATTAGGAGCAGATGATTACCTAACAAAGCCTTTTACGAGAGCAGAATTACTGGCAGCTATTACCTCCCGATTAGAAAAAAAAGTCGTTATTAATCAGCAGTACCAAAAAAAGCTGGATGACTTACGTAGCAGTATTACACACTCTCTTCCTCATGAAATGCGGACGCCACTAAATGGTATTTTGGGTTTTTCAGAACTTTTGATTAAAGACGTCGATGCCCTCTCTTCACATGAAATTGCCGAGATGGCAGAAGGTATTCATAAGTCTGCTGAACGTTTATTAAGGTTGATTCAGAACTTTTTATTGTATGCTGAAATTGAAATTATAACAACTGATCAAGAGCGAATCAAAGCATTGCAAAGCCATCAAACAATGCTTCCGGCAGCAGCTTTGACAACTTTGATTACTGAAAAAGCCGAAAAAGCCGGACGGGCAGCAGATTTACAAGTTAATATCCAAACCCGTTGTCGGGCGCGGATTTGTGAAACCAGACTTTATAAAATTATTGAAGAATTAATTGATAATGCCTTGAAGTTTTCTTCATCAGGAACAATTATTCAGGTTAACAGTACATCTATTAATAATAAATTTACAATTTCTTTTATTGACCATGGGCGAGGTATGACCGCTGCTCAAATTGCTGAATTGGGAGCCTATCGGCAATTTGAACGTAAACTCTACGAACAACAAGGTTCAGGTTTAGGGTTAATCATCGCTAAAAGGTTGGCTGAACTACACGGTGGTGAACTCCAAATCGATAGCAAGCTAAAAGAAAAAACACTTGTGCAAGTAGTACTTCCATGCGATTGATCAAGCTATCGCTTTTCCTTGCCTAGTAAAAAAACTAGATAAAAGCCCCGTTTAAAAAAGGGGATAGAAAGCCTGATATCTATAGCATGAGGTCTGAGAGAGGGGTATCCAAATACCCTTTTTAGCTCTGCCAGTTGGGCATTGGTAAAAGTAGCTGCTGTTTGAGGAGGAATGCGGGCAAAAAACAGTTGTATAAAAGAGTCAGTTTTGGCAGAATTTTTAGTCATAATTAGCCTGCGATTTAAATCGCTCTCCTGTAAAAGCGTTATTCAAGATTTGAGCTTCAAAACATAGGATTGTGTTCAGAATCCCAACACTCTCCTTTTCTCCAAGTTCTACCAGTGTGTTCACATTCAGATTGATTGTGAAGCCAGGGAATTGAGGTAGGGAAGGACGAGTCAGATGTGTTCGTAAGCGAGGAAGATACTAAAGAGGAAGTAGTGAAGCCACAAGTCAATAGGATGGTAAAAAATCCTAAAAGGAACATGATATTACCAGGAGTTCGCAGAGGATATACGCCTTTTTCAGAGCGCAAGCGCTGTTTTGAGCGACGTTCCGAACCAGCCAATAACACTAGATAAAAGCGTAGTTCCAGAATGGGAACTGAAACTCGCACGTCTATAGGATGACGATTCCAATTACGACCAAAAACTCTTTTGATGGCTTCTATTTGCTCGGAGGTGAAGGTATCAGCTATTTCTGGGGAAATTTCCGCGAAAAGTTGCTTAAAAACCGGGTCATGATGCTGTATGCTTTTCATTATTTATATATTGCAAACAACGCAGTTGCTAAAGAATAAGATTGGGCTTCGCACCCTAAAGCAGAAAAAATAAAAGTTCAGGTCATTGCAAGGGCGTAGATATTTTGAACACGTAATACCACTTCACTAAATATTTGCTGCAGATGATTCGCCAAACCTCTTGAAATTCAGGAAGCTAGGGGGTATGTCAACTGTCGCAGCTTTAAAGTGAACTGCGATTAGCTAGTTCAGTATGTTTATTTGGCCGCCTTAAGTACCAGTATGAACAGCTGATGTTTGAAATGATGTTTGGCTCTTGGTTTAAATTCGAGTATAATTTGTATCAAATGTATGCGAACACCTAAATCCTGTAGAGTTTTTTAGAACGTCTATGGCAAAGCGATCGCTCCAAGCATCAGCTGAAGGCATTATAAAAGCTAAACAAGCTTTTAAATACAAAGGTTGGACGCAAGAATACTTAGCGTCTGAAGTTGGTTTAGAAACTCGTCAGCCTATTTGGAAGTTTTTTAGTGGTAAGTCTGTTGATCGTCAAGTCTTCCACGAGATTTGTTTTATCCTCAATTTAGATCCAGAAGATATTGTTGAAAAGGCTGAAACAGATCAAACAGCGCTTTTAGCGACGGCACAGGAAAATACTCTAAATGTTGATGCTCTAGTGTCAAAGTTGCGCGCCGTCCGCGATGAGAAAATTCAAGATCAATGCGGCACTTTGCATCTAGTAGATATTGCCAGACCTTGCAAGTTAGATGACCTTTATGTTGATGTCAATATTTTAGAAGAAATCACCAGCCAAAGATGGTTGGAAATTAAAGATTTTCAAGGGTGTGAATCGAACGCCAGTTGCTATAACACGACAGCAGTGCCTTCAAGTCGGCATCCCATGAAGGCAGTCGCCTCTGTCGAGAAACACTCATTCAGCACCGCCACACCAAAGGTATGTCTTGAACAGGTTACAGGACTAGAAGCAGTCTTCAAATACTCCAAGTTAATGGTGATGGGAAAACCCGGGTCTGGTAAAACTACCTTTTTACAATCAATTGCTCTTCGTTGTAATCGGAAAGAGTTGAAACCGGATTGCCTACCAATTTTTATAAGTCTGAAACACTTTGCTGAAGATACTAGCGATCCTAAGCAAAGTCAAATAAGCTTATTTAACTACCTTAATCAAGAGTTTACTAGTTGTGGTGCATCTGAGCAAGAACTCCCCACAATACTATTTCATGGCAAAGCTGTGATTTTGTTAGATGGTTTAGATGAAGTCCCAGATAAAGATAGTGATAAAGTTATCAAAGAAATTCGTGATTTTGCTGAAAGATTTTATAAAAATCAAATAATTATTACTTGTCGCATTGCTGCCCAAACATATAAGTTTAAGGGATTTACTGAAGTTGAAATTGCTGATTTTAACAAAACGCAAATCGCAGCTTTTACTGAAAAATGGTTTTTGGCTGTTGCTAAGAATTCTGTAAAAGAAGCAAAAGCAAAGACTCTTGAGTTTATACAAAAGCTAAAACTTGCGGAAAATCAACAAATTCAAGAGTTAGTGAATACACCAATTTTGCTAAATCTAACCTGCTTGGTATTTCAATTTTTAGGTAATTTTCCTAGCTTACGCTCTGAACTTTATAAACAAGGACTAGATTTGCTTTTGGTGCGCTGGGATGAAGTCAGGGGTATTAAACGAGATGATGTTAATCGTCTGTCCTTACTACATAAAATTAAGTTGCTGAGTCGTGTCGCAGAAAATACCTTTACCCAAGGAGATTACTTTTTTCCAGAAACTAAATTGGTGCAACTCATTGCTGATTATCTCAGTCATCTTCCCCACGTCCCAACCGATGCAGATGCTTTACAAGTAGCTAGTAGGGCGGTTTTGAAATCACTTGAGACGCAACATGGGTTATTAGTTGAACGGGCACACGAAATTTATTCTTTTTCTCATTTAACGTTTCAAGAGTATTTCACCGCCAAAGAAATCGTTGCCAATGCCAATTCTCAAACATTAGGAGAATTTGTTACTCACATAAAGGAGAAGCGTTGGCTGTCAGTCTTTTTGTTGACTGCGGAAATGTTGCACCCGGCTGATGATTTGTTGCAGTTAATGAAGCAACAAATTGATACCTTAGCAGCCTCAAGTAAAAAAATACAGGATTTTCTCAACTGGATCGGGCAAAAATCTTCCACAGTCACTGCATCCTATCACCCTGCTGGTGTGCGTGCTTTTTACTTTACCCTTGCCCTGCCTGTGGATCATCCTTTATCCCGTAACCAAAATCTAGCTCTTTCCTTGGATCGTCGGCTTGCTCTTAAACTTACTGTTGATTTAGCCCTAGATTTAGCTCTAAGTTATGCTCTTGCGATTAGTGTGACATTAACTGCTGATATTTTCTGTCAACGCTTATCTGCTATCGGTTTAGCCCTTGACTTAGAGCATCTGCTGGCGGAGCATTCGTCTTTACGACAACCACTGCAATACCTGAAAAACCAGCTACCATTTCCCAGGCAAGGTAAACAAGCACTTAAGGCATGGTGGCAAGCGAATGGAGAAACTTGGACTGGGGAATTGCGAAGTCTAACGATCGGCGATCGCCAAATTGGTCATAACTGGCAGTTTAATGAAACTGAGTGCCAATTATTACAGCAGTATTGGGATGCTAACAAATTGCTGCTAGATTGCCTCAATAGTGCTAGTGATGTAACTCCCCAGGTACGGCAGTTGATTGAGGAGACTTTGTTAGTGGTTAGTAGTTAGACCACAATATAACCGTAGGGGCGCGGAAACCGCGCCCTTCTTACTGTAGTGGTCAATACGGTTCGCGGTAGGGTAGTTCGCGGACGGAGAAACCCGGTAAATAAGTGCGAAACCGGGTTTCTGTCTGCGTGCTAAGAAAATGGGCTATATCAAGTACTGCAAATCTTGAAGCGGCTTAAGGAATTAGTGCAGCAGGGTTAAGAAATCATCCGATGTAGAGCGATCAGGAATATCATTGTAGCACCAAAATCGCGCTCGTTGTGCATCATCGCCCAAGCAGTATCAAACGTTGAACGAGGTAAATTTCGTTCTCCTTGAAGTGGGTTATACACTGTAACCATTCCTTGAGCGATCGCACACTGTAAGCCAGTTATATCAACGTGTTGAATATTTTGGAAGATGTCTAATAAGTAACAACTTCACACAACTTTTTATGCCACTGAATCAAAATCATCTAATACCAAAACTTGTAGTTCTGTAATGCGCCTAAGCATAGCATCATTAGTCAAAAATGCGTCACAATTTGTTGCTAGAGCAACAGCAATTTGGAAAGCATCGGGTAATTCTAGGTTGTATCTAGAGCGAAATTCAGCGGCTTGTCGCGCCATATTTTGGTCGATTAGTGTAAACACGAGATTCGTGGCTGTAATCAAGTTGAAATAATCTTGCTGTAGTTGGGTTTGTCCTAAACGATATGGGCGAGCGAGACATTCAGCCAAGCTAATCGGTGAAGTGATACCAATGAGTTGCTCCTCAAAGATGCGCTCAAAAATAACATCGACGAGTGCAAGGTAGCGTCTATTTTCTTCAACATAATAAATTAGTGGCGCAGTGTCTAAAAATAGACGCTTTACACCACGTAATCTATCTTCAATATTCACACTTCATTCCTCGACTCAATTTCCAATTCTGGGAATTCTCCTCGTCTTATGCGATTAACATACTCTTGAGCATCCATCCCGGACATATGATTAGGAGCAATGCCACGAAATTCTTTGACATTGTGGCGAGGCATGGGTTTTATCTCGCAATGGCTAATTTTTTCTATGAGATAGGAAGCCAAGCGCAATTGGTCTTCAGGTGCTAGTCTATCTGCTTGCTTCATTAATTCCAGCAGTTCTTCAGGAAGTTGATGCATTTGAATTTATTCTCCTTTTTGGTTACAGTTAACAACAACATGAACTCTATTGTACCAATCATCTCCAATGACTACTAAGAAACCTGCAAAAATCTGACTTTAGACTGGGCACAGTTCTTAAATATAAAGTTTATATTTAAGAGGCTGTGCATTATGATTTGAATCGCTGCCATGAAAGCCTCTGCGCGTTTCTTACTGTTTCTTCTGCTACTGACCACAGTAGCCTGTGACCGGACTCGCGCCTCCTTAGAAAAATCCCAACCTTCTGCGCCTTCGCCCCAACTAGCACAGAATCCAACACAGCCCAAAAATATCGTCCGTACTGAACCACGAGCACCCACACCAATCCGCATCACACTCAGCAATTTACCAAAACCCTTCGCCTCTGAAAGTGCCTCGAAGCCACCTACAGTAGTGCCAATTCCAGCAAACCCCACACTGCAAGTACCTCCTGGTTTTGTGGTCAACGTTTTTGCCGACGGTCTAGATGCCCCACGGTGGCTGGCATTAACCCCCACCGGTGACGTACTGGTGACCGAAACCAGGCAAAATCGGATTCTCCTGCTACGCGACACCAAAGGTGATGGTGTGGCGGATGTCAAAAAGACGTTTGCTAGTGCGACAAACGAACTGAATCGACCCTTTGGCATGGCTTTTACAGGTAATTCCTTTTTCCTTGGCAACACTGATGCCGTACTCCGGTTTCCTTATTCCAAAGGTCAACAGCAAATCACTGGTACTGGCACAAAAATTGCCGACCTGCCTGCTAGAGGCTACAATAACCACTGGACGCGCAACGTCGTTGTCTCACCCGATGGCAATAAGCTATACGTTTCCATTGGTTCAGGAACCAATGAGGATGAAGAACCGCTACCAAGGGCTTCGGTGCAGGTCATGAACTTGGATGGTTCCCAGCAGCAGACTTTTGCCTCCGGCTTGCGAAACCCAGTCGGTTTAGACTTTCACCCAGTGACAAAGGAACTTTACGCCACTGTCAATGAACGGGACGGTATAGGCGATAACTTAGTACCAGACTACTTCACACGCCTACGTCCAGGTGAATTCTACGGCTGGCCCTATGCTTACCTGACACCGAATAACCTCGATCCGCGTCAATTGGCGAATGGTAAGAGTAAACGCCCCGACTTGGTATCCCGTACTCGCACCCCAGATGTGCTTTTCCAAGCGCATTCAGCAGCATTAGGATTGCAGTTTTATCACGGAAAGACGTTTCCCGAAAAATACCGTAATGGTGCTTTTGTTGCCTTTCGTGGTTCTTGGAACCGCGATCGCGGCACTGGCTACAAAATCGTCTTTGTTCCTTTCGATACTAAAGGACGACCGCAAGGTTACTATGAAGACTTTCTAACTGGATTTCTCCTAGACCCCGCTGTGCCGACTACTTGGGGTCGTCCTGTAGGCTTATTAGTCTTACCCGATGGCAGTCTTTTGGTTACTGATGAAGTTAATAACCGGATTTATCGAGTTCAGTATACGGGGAGTTAGGAATTATGAATTATGAGTTATGAATTATGAATTAGGAAAATTTTTTATCATTCATAATTCATAATTCATAATTTAAAACCATCCTTCCTGTTCCAACGTTTCAATCAACTGAAGTCCACGAGGATCGCCTACTCCTAAGATTGCAGCTTTGGCGTCTTCCCGCACTCCCAAATCTTGGTCTTCGGCAAAGGCTTGAATCAAAGCATCTATGGCGGTGGCATAAACCACGTTAGAAGGTAGTTCGCGGCACATCTGTCCAATCGCCCAAGCGCAATTACTTCGTACTGCTGCTACCGGGTCTTGCACTAAGGCTACAATTAGGGGTGGTATTGCTCCCACAACGGCTTCGTAACCTACTTCTGCCATTTGTACTAAAGCACTCGCTGCCCACAAACGCACTGCTGAAATATCGGTTTTTAAGGCATCTGCTAGAGGTGCTAAACAACGGCGATCGCGGCAGTTTCCCAATGCCCAAACTACACCTTTACGCACATAGCCATTCCAATCTCGGTTTAATTGAGTAATTAATGGCGCAATAGCATCGGGACTGGGATTGCGTCCGATGCCATATGCCGCACTTACCCGTACCAAAGGACAGGTATCAGTTAACAGGCGAATCAGATGAGGGGTAGCCCGTGGGTCTTCTAGATCGCAGAAAGCACGCGCCGCCAGCATCCTTTGCTGCGGTTGGGGGTTTTCCAATAACGCCAGCATTGCCTCTGGATCAGGCTTAGGCTTCTCTGATTCAGCACTCAGCGGTCCTAAGTGATCTAGAGGACTTTCTAGCTCTGCTTCGGCATCAAGTAGGCTTAGGTCGTCTTCGTCATACATAGTTTATTTCATTTCGATACCTAATAGGGATCCATACAAAACCCCCAACCCCCAATGCCAAAAAGCCAAAGCCTGAGGAATGTTAACTACATTTTATCAGTATGCAGAGATTTTATCATCCACAAGGACTGGGTTTGATAGCCGAGTTGATTGTAAAGATTTAATGCCGCTTTGTTTGACTCAAACACTTGTAACCCAATTTGGCGATCGCCTTTGGTTCTTGCCCAACTTTCTACATATCGCATCAAAGCTGTACCAATACCTATACGTCGATGTTCTGGTACAACATATAGTAAAAAAATGTGAGTGTGGCGATCGCCTCGCACTTGATCTATGGCGTTTCCCACCCAGAGACAGGCGATTGGGGGAGTGGGGAGTGG
>CAZZYE010000064.1:0-16175 GCA_964658145.1 uncultured Stigonema sp. | reverse complement strand
ACGACCGAATTCCGTTACACACATGATGCTCAATTTGTATAGTGCGTAAGTTCTAGTAAATAGAACACATTGTAGGGACACAACAATGTTGTGTCCCTACCAAGCGTCTGTGGTTCAAATAGATGAAATTGGCAGTAAATACATTTATAGTGGGGAATAGCAAAGAAGCGAACTATCTACAATACTTGATCAAAAGCGATTGGAGCTATGCAGATCAAACCAACAAACTCAATTCAGGAGCAACTGCTCCAAATGCTTGCAGAATTACCGCCAACTCGACAGGAAGAGGTACTCAAATTTACCCTGTTCCTACGCCAACAAGAACTGACACAAAAATGGAATGCTATCTCTAATGAAGAAGCTGCTGCACTGAAAGCAGAGTTTGGAGATGAAGACTTAAAATTGGCAGAGGCTGTCCTAACTAATTATCTTCCGATGCTTCAGCGAGAGGATAAAGCTTGAGCAGGGGAGACGTTTATTTAGCTGATTTAAATCCCAGCAGAGGTTCAGAACAAGCAGGTATTCGACCTGTGATAATCGTACAACGCGATGACCTAGAGCGTTTTACCCGCACAGTTGTAGTTGTTCCTCTTACAACCAATCTGCGACGCGCTCAAATATCTGGAACAGTGTTAATACCAGCAGATGAAGGTGGTTTGACTCAAGATTCAGTAGCACTATGCTATCAGATTGTAGTCTTGGATCAAGAGCGTTTGCTGCGCCAGTTAGGAACGCTTTCTCCCAATTATCTCTTAGATCTAGAGCAAGCGCTGAAATATACTTTAGAACTCTCTTAGCTATCGATCAATGATGTTTTCGATACTAAGCCTGCTGCATAAGCGCTTTGCTGCTTCTACTTGCCATGTTTGTTAGTTCATATTCGTGCATGACTTCTTCTTTGCTCATTCCTCCTGCAAGGGAACCAACAACAATAGACACAGGAACACGAGTGCCTGTGATAACTGTAGCACCATGGTGGATATCTGGATTTATGGTGATGTGTGGAGCAATTTCCATAATGAGTGAGCCTTTGCGAGGTAACTTACCTAATTCTAAAATTAACTAAGGAAATTCTGCATCCTTAGTCAATTCCTCAACAGTTTCAAGGTAGGCTTGAATGGCGTCTTTGATGTTTTCTAAAGCTTCCTCTTCCGTCTCTCCCTATGACCAACATCCGGGTAAGTAGGACACCAAATAGCGTATCCTTCATTCGTCTTATTTAACTTTACTTTGGATCGCATATAGCAGTCATATCTGATTTGTGAAATTCTTCGTAGGGTGGGCATTGCCCACCATTACCAGCTTTGGTGGGCAATGCCCACCAAACAACATCATTTATTATTCACGCTCTCCTCCACGGATTGCTATATCTAAATCACCACTTTTATTTCATCCCAAAACCGATCACCTGATATTACACAAAGTGCGTAGGCGTTAGCGTTAGCGTTAGCGAAGCGATCTTCCGGTACTCCGGCGGAGCGCGATCTTCGAGTCTTCGCCCAAGGGGCGACGCAATCATGCGAACGAGCGTCAGCCCGCCGGAGGCATCGCCCCTAAATAATCACTCCGATTTGTAAGGTGATTCTACAAAACTCAGGAATTGGAGTTGATTATTTTCCCACTTGTAGTAATAGCGTCCAATACCCTTGTTTCCATCACTACCCCCAGATCTACCAATAATTATTAATAACTTGCTATTAGCGCGGTAGTGTAATCCACCGTCAGGTCTTGGGGGAGTGTATCCAGCACCGCGTTGATCGTGATAGCCATGAATTTGTGTAGGCAAATAAACCTGACCAGTCTTGAGATCGACGATCGCTGCAGCGTCTTGACCACCCATAGCACGGTTTAGGTGATCGACGACAGCGTAGTGACCTGCAAAATTTGTGCCTTTATTAACACTTTCTGTCAGTTGAGGTTCGTAGTCCTTTGCTTCTGGGTTGTTGGCGACTAGGGTAGCTGGCTTACCTTGGAACACTGGATTTGCTGGATAAGTCCCAAAACGCAGTTGCGAAACACGAGTCGTTTGTTGCTGTGTTGCTCCCAAAACAGATAAAGTGGGACTGGCTACACCTAAGCACACGATACTGAAAGCGGCAATAGTCAATCGTTGTAACATTTTAGGCATAATCTATAAATAATTCAGTTTTGAATATTAACTACAAACTCAAGTTTCTAGATTCCGAAAAAAAATTGAAAAATGGTATTCTTTCGCCATAATTGGTCAAAAATCCACAATGGCAACCATTGGCTTGTCAGCACGGTCAGTGAGTTGCTTATATGCTATACTTTTTACCTACTTTTCTGACATATCCAACTATTTCTTGTGGGATGGGCATCCTTTGCGTCCTATGAACTGGGCGGGCAAAGGATGCAAGGGCGCTCCTCGGCGTGAGTTGCGCTCAAAAAGGAGTGTCGGCGAGGAGCGCGGACCCACAATATCGGATAATTTATTTGTTGGAGTTCCCTAATATCAACTCAAGCACTGATTATCAGACTACCTGATTCAAAAAAGAAAACATCTAGCAGTTATCATGTTAGCTACTTGACATTAAGTGAGGCTTGCTTCTGTAAATACGTTTTTTTATGGTTAGAATATAATTATTTTATACATAATATTCGTCGCTTCATAACTTTTTTGTAATCTATAACACTTAAAAACTCAGGATATTCAGTTAAAAATCTAAAAAAGTGACAAGTCGATTTTTTTACTTTTATGGTAAATTTATCATAAGACAGTAAAATATAGTTTACTTCCTTAGGCATCTCTAATGGCTCTACTTTTGGTGAGTACCATTATTTTTTGATAAAGGCATATTTGCAATTGTCACTAAATGTTTCAATCATAAAGATAAACATATGCAGCTTTTACTAATTAACTTACATAACCATTAAGGATTGCTGGATGGTTAATAAAAATAATAGCAGAAAAAATGGTGCAGCCAGAAATGCTGATTTACACAATGGTACATTCAAAATCTCGTCCGAAACGGAGACTGAGATTAAGCCTAGTGGCAACAATAGTGTCAATTCAGGGGTAAGGGGAAGCAGCTTACGCACCAAAGCGATCGCCTTTGCCATTGCTATGGGCGTTTTGCCAGTATTGGCAGTTGGGACGCTCACTTATTACTTGGTGAACCAGTCTACCACAAAGGATGTCACCCAAACTCAACAACAGAAAGCCAATTTTTTGGCAGACAATATAAACCGTTTCTTGGTGAGACGGTATGGAGATATTCAGACACTCTCTAAGCTGACATTTCTGCAAAATCGCAACTTAAAGGAAGTTCTCAGTCGCGAACAAATTCAAACAAACCTAAATAACTATTTAGACATACAAGATAACTATGAAAGCATTGCCGTGTTTGATCTCGATGGTAATGTGATTAGCGAATCAAAAGGACAATCCATTCCTAACCAAAAAGATCAGGAGTATTTTCAATCAGTACTTAAAACCAACAAACCTTACATCAGCCAGCCTTTAACGACCAAAAGCGTAGAGACGGCTGAAATTTACTTGGCTGCTCCTGTCAAAGATAGTGAAACAGGTAAAGCCATCTATATTATCCGGACAGACATGCCGGTGAAATCTATAGCAAAGGCAGTCAATATACCCCAAATTAGTCAGGATGATTACGATTTGATCGATGCATCTGGAAATTTTTTCCAGTGGAAAAAAGGGGATGACTTAGATAGAAATGCTCTAGAATCTTTTGTGGAGTGGAAGCAACTGCAAGCAGAAGATCAGGTAACAACTCGCATATTATTTAACAAAAAGGACAATGCTGAGGAATTAGTAACCTACTTGCCTTTGCCAAAAGTAGAAGGTTTGCCTTATTTAAAATGGAAATTAGTTCTGAGTACGCCAACAGCAACTGCGTTCCTCAGCCAGAAACAATTATTGCTCTTCTTGCAGATTGGGACGCTGAGTACAGCATTGCTCTTTTGTGGGATCGCGGTAATTATTGCTAAGCGTTTCTGGCAGCAAATTCCTATGACTGCTAATATGGCGCCGCCAAAATTAGGTCAAGGCAATCTTGATACCCGGAACGCTATAAAAGGCAAAAGCAAACTCGCTGTCTCGCGATCTCACATCAACGACACAGCAGACCAACTGCAAGAGCAGCGCCAAAAACCAACAGATGAAGCTGAGCAATTAAAGTTTTTGACAAACATCTTGCTGTTGATTCGTGCCTCTCTCAATTCCAAAGATTTGTTCAACATTACAGTTACACAAGCAAGACTGGCACTTAAAGCAGATCGAGTCGTCATTTATCAATTGAATGCGTTGGGCGGTGGGCAAATCATAGCCGAATCCGTTGCTTCAGGTTTGCCTGTTGCTCTTGGGAAAACAATTGAGTCAGCCTCTGTCGATCAGGAAATCATCGAAGCTTACAGAAAGGGTCGTGTCCAAGCTACCAATAACGTCTCGGAAGCGGGCTTTGCTCCTGAATATCTGAGATTGATGGAACAACTACAAATCAATGCGGAATTGGTAACGCCAATTGTCAAAGATAACCAAGTCTTCGGCTTTTTAATTGCTCATCACTGCTTTTCATCTCATGTTTGGCAGACCGATGAAATTAATTTCTTGCAGCAGTTGACAATTCAAATCGGACTGACCTTAGAACGGGTAAGTTTACTAGAGGCAACACAGGCGTTAAAGGATTTTACCATCAACTTATCGAGAACTCTGAATTCGCAAGATGTCTACGATTTAGCGGTTCAGAATATCCGACAAGCTTTGAAGGCAGACCGAGCAGTCATTTATCAATTCGACGAGAATTGGCTTGGCAGCATCATTGCTGAATCAGTAATTGCTGGTTGGCCTTGCAGTCTCGGGGCAGAAATCCGTGACCCCTGTTTCCTAAATTATGTGGAAAAGTATCGCCAAGGTCGTGTCCTAGCAATCAACAACATTTACCAAGCGGGTCTTTCGCCCTGTTACATCCAACAACTGGAACCATTTGCAGTCAAAGCCAATTTGGTAGCACCAATTCTCTTGGGCGATCAACTGCTTGGCTTATTAATTGTCCATCAGTGTTCCCAACCCCGTGTATGGCAGCATTCGGAAATCTATTTGTGTGAGCAATTAGCCAGAATTGTCGGACTGGCTTTAGAGCGAACCCATGTTTTAGAGCAAACCAAAAAAGATCGCGGTGCTGTAGAAATAGTTTCTCAAGAGCAACGTCAACAAGAAGAACGGCTGCAACTGCAACTGCTACGATTGCTTGATGATCTTGAAGGAGCATCCAGAGGTGACCTGACAGTGCGTGCTCAAGTTACATCTGGAGAAATTGGTACTGTTGGCGTCTTTTTCAACTCCATTATGGAAAGTTTGCGGGAGATTATTGCCTCTGTAAAACTTGCCGCTGTTGAGGTGGATGCGGCGATCGCACAAAACTCAGGAGCGATCGCTCAACTGGCAATTAAAGCACTGCAACAAGCAGATCAAATTAACCACAGCCTAAATTCCGTTGACCAAATCGGGCTTTCGATTAAAGAAGTAGCAACTCGTGCAAGGCACGCTGTAGTAGTTGTCCGCACTGCCTCTCGCGCCGCCAAAACTGGAGGTGCGGCAATGGATCTTACAGTGGAAAATATCTTGAGTTTGGAAGAAACCATTGGGGAAACTTATAAAAAAGTCAAGGCTCTTGAGAAGTATTTTCAAGGAATTTCGCGTGTGGAGACGTTGATTCAGCAGATTGCTATGCAATCAAACTTGTTAGCCATCAACACAGGCATAGAAGCGGTGCGTGCTGGTGAACAGGGTCAAGGTTTTGCAGTAATTGCCGAAGAAGTCGCCCTACTAGCAGCTCGGTGTACCGAAGTCAGTGAGGAAGTTGAAGGAATTGCGACGAACATCCAACTTGAAACTAGCGTTGCGATCAAGGCTATGGAATTGGACAGCGCAAAGGTGTTTGAAGGAACTCGTCTTGTGCAAAATACCAAGCAGAGTTTGAGTCAAATGCTCTCCGTCTTTCCCCAAATTGATGAATTGGTGCAGTCCATTTCTGCCGTGACATTGTCGAATATGCAAACCTCTCAACAAGTTACCAATGTCATGAAACAAATCGCCCAAGTATCTGAAGAGACTGGCGATGCTTCTTACCAGCTTAGCACATCTGTCCAAAAAACAATGGATATTTCCCAGAAATTGCAAGCAAGCGTCAGTAGCTTGAAGATCCATTAAGAGGGAGAGACGTTCCAGCAGAACGTCTGTACCGTAGGGGCGCTCTTTCCCCCGCCCTTACAAGGAATTATGATCTCAGACAAAATCTACTTTCCGCCCATGAGAATAATTACTACAATAAAGTCAAACACTTGACCTCTGGAGTTCTAACAGTGGGCTTATTTGATGATTTGAATCGGTTTCTGGAAAACCGTTTAGAAGAATTCTTGCGCAATAATCCGCATCTGGAGTTAGAAGCGCTGTTAGAGCAGCTGCGGGAGCAAGAGGAGGACACTTTAAGGTTGATTGCAGATTTACAATTACAGGAGAAGCGATCGCAAGCGGAAATTCTTTCCACCGCGCAAGAGATCCAAAAATGGCACATCCGCGTTGAAAAGGCAAAAGTGGCTAATAGACAGGATTTGGTGGCTGCAGCCCAAGAACGAGAAGCGACGCTGTTGCGCGAAGGAAATCAGCGTTGGGGACAAATGCAAGGGATAAAGGAACGCATTACCCAATCTAAAGAACTACTGCGGAAAATTCAACAACGGCGACAGGAAGTACAAGCCAAAGCAACTGAAGTCCAAACAGCACGTACTAAAGCGGCGGCGGATCAGCAGCGCTCAGAAACTGCTGGCTGGGGGAATCAAACTAGCAGTTCTTCTAGAGGGTTTGACGAATTAGAAGCTAAATTTCGCCGTTGGGAAACTGAGGACGAGTTGGAACAGATGAAGCGTAAGATGGGGAAATAGTCAAGAGTCCAGAGTTAAATATTTTGACTCTGGACTTTGGACTCTTGACGACCGAATGCGATCGATAAAGCTCCTAAGATGCACATTTTAGGAGCGCCTCACGGGCAGCGCACCACCTGTTATGAATGGAACAAACACCACCACTCCCCCTACTCCCCATGTTTATTGAGAGTAAGATGACTTCTTTAAATATTCTTTAATTTTATATTTAGGTTTTCCTTTTCTGGTAGAGTTTATTAAACCAGTTTGTAAGACCTGATTGGGACTGAATGCGATTCAAATTTCTTGTCTAAATTTCTCTTGTGTATTACGCCACATTGTGAAGGAAAATGTTCCAACTTAAATCCAAGCATGCATGGAACATACTATTTTTGTAGACATTTTAACTAGCCTGCAACGGTTGTTTGTCGGGTACATACCAGCCGCTATTTTGGGTATTTTGATTGGGCTGATAATTGGGATCAATGGTGTAATTTATCAGACATTCAAGCGGATATTACAGATGGCAATGAGTATTCCTCCCCTAGCCTTTCTACCCATTGCTCTGTTAGCGTTTAAACAGACTGAACCCGCAATCTTTATCGTAGTTTTTATTAGTGCTCTCTGGACGATTATCATAGACACAGCGAAAGGCATGCGACACTTTCGCAGGCAAGGCAATAACTTTCGAGTAGCTATCCATTATATATTTAGAGCTTTGAGGCTAGGGTTTTGGTTCGCCTGGTTTACAGTAATTGCCACAGAAATGTTGATCGGTGGACAAGGGCTTGGCTATGTTATTTGGGGTGGTTATAATAACACAAGTGACAAGAATACTATAATTGAGGCATTACTTTACATCGGCATCATTGGCTTTACACTTGATCAGCTGCTAGAGATAACAGGATACTTCCTCGCACAAATTGTCTTAGAGGGGCAACAGAGTGACCTGTGACGGGGAACAGTAGGGCTGAGTTAAGCCTATGTGGGGGTGCGAATCTTTCAAAGTCCCACTAATGTTTAGGGTATAGGGCAAAGATCCGGATAAGATTTTGCAACTTAACTTAGGATAACTAATGTTCGACTTCAACACCTTGGCTGAGTTCTCACGCGCTTACTGCATTGGCATTTGTGCCTTTCTGATTCCCGCCAACCTGATTGCTACCTCGCTAACAATAATTTTCACAGCATTAGGTCGCCCAGCTGTTCGGGTTTGGCAAGCCGCAGGAATTGCCAGTATCTTTGCTTTAGTGATGATCCTGCACGTATTTACTTGGTTCCAGGTTGGGGTGGTCATGGCTCCCACGTACATTTTATTGTGCTTGGGAAGCATCTGTCTGTTCACCAATTTAGGGGCAATTCTCCTACGCAGACGCTTCCCGGGAGGTGCCGCTATGCTGTTGGTGTGGCGTTAAAGCGATCGCCCCAGTTCTTAATTATTGCATAAGAATCGTCTTGGAAAAGCACTCTTGTACTCTGACGCTAAACGCTTAATACGTGTCCGTAGATTCAAGTTTTCGGTTTCTATTTTCTGTGTGTTCGGATGGTGCAACGCGGGTTGCATCACTGACGTAGGAGCCAAAAAGCTTGTCATAGTTAGAAGCAACGGCTAAAAACGCTCCACCCAAAATATAGATGGGTAGGGGCAGGCTAAATTTTTGCACCCAGTCAAATAGTTCTGCTAGGGCAAACAGCACCAAAAAGCAGGCAAGCCAAACCTTCATGTTTCCATCTCCAAAATTCTCACTCTACTATATAGTAGACAAGTCGCATGAGAATTGGACGGAAACGCGACCGTGGACTTGTAGGGGCCTGGCGAATGCTATTGATGCACTAGAAGAGGGAATCGGGAATAGAGAGTGGGGAATAGGGAGTGGTCAATTCCCTATTCCCCACTCCCCAAATTAGAATTTGCACTACCGTAGACAACGAGAACGTAACAATTCGGATTGCAGATAATGGACCGGGAATGTCAGACTCAGTGCAAAGTCAGATATTTAACCCTTTTTTCACAACTAAGTCAGAGGGTCAAGGGGCTGGGTTAGGATTATCAATTAGCTACCAAATTGTGGTAGACCAACATGGAGGGGAATTGAACTGTATTTCCGTCCTAGGAGAGGGAACAGAGTTTGCGATCAAAATTCCCGCCTTTGCTATTCAAACCTAGGGCGATCGCGTAGCTTTAGAAGTAGAAACTGAGTCTGCTTGGAAGTCATTCAACAAAGTCTCTTTGCGCTTGGATAAGTGATGCTTCCGTGAGGGCTATGGTGTTGTGTTCGGTATTCCCTGTGGCTTTGATTTTGATGGTTTTCCAGTCCCAAAAGATTGCACTTTGTTATTATACTCACTGATGATTGCATTTACACGGGTTTGCTGGTCTGGACTCAAGTTCAGATCTTCAAGCGCTGTAGTTAGTCTGCGACGTTTACGTAGTGCTTCATAAAACTTATTTTTTTGCTTTTCGTCCAATACTTCAATGATCTGTGTGTTCCTGTCTCTAAGCAGAGCTTGTTTAATCGCTGAGCGCTGTTCTGGAGAAAGTTCGTTTGCCTGTGCTGGAGTGGGACCAGTCGGAGTTGTTGAGGTGGGAGCAGAAATCGTACTATCCGTAGAACCTTGTATGGGTGATTGTGCTATGGCAATTCCTGGTAAGACAGCAAGGGTTAGTGTAGTAGAAAACACAGACAAAAGCTTTGCAGAATTAATACCCATTTTCGTCAACTCCTAAATCTGGTTGATAATTTGGCTTTGTGGATTTTAAAAGATATTGAGGATTGAGTTGAGGAGCAAATAATAAGAGGATACCATTTACTAAGGGATACGGAACCAAGTTGCGATCGCCCGCTTCGGTTTCAGAGCAATTAAACTAGCACTATGCCGAAAATACCAGAGAGCGATCACCACGGTCATAGGGATAGCGGTTTTCGGCGTTGCGCATGTAGAGACGCGAAATTTCGCGTCTCTACATTGTTTTTCGGAGATGTCTAATGATTTTGGTATTACCTAAAATCATTTTCATACATGGAATTAGCAACGCCCGGTTTTCTTACGAATCGCGTGTTCTCGATCGCCTAATCGCTCATGTGGTATTATATGTATTGTGGCGGGGTTTTAACTGTATAAGTCCCTATCAGGGATTGTAATCTATATGCTACAAATTTCTAACACAGTCATCATCCCCGACAGCGATATCGAAATTAGTGCGATTCGTTCCCAAGGAGCAGGAGGTCAAAACGTCAACAAGGTTTCCACCGCCATCCACCTGCGCTTCGACATTGGGGCTTCATCATTACCTAATTACTATAAAGAACAGCTTTTGAAGCTGAACGATCAACGCATCACCAAGGACGGAGTTGTCGTTATTAAGGCTCAAGAACACCGAAGCCAGGAGCAGAACCGCGAGGAAGCGTTGAGACGACTTCAAGAACTCATTAAAAGCATAGTTGTACTGAAGCGAAAACGCAAACCCACCAAACCAACTCGCAGCTCTCAGAAAAAACGTCTTGACAGCAAAAGCAAGCGAGCACAGATTAAGTCCATGAGAGGGCTAATCACTGATTAGAATAGTGATGGTAAGAACATACTGGAGGCAAGACAACGGTTTACGCACGTCCTTTAGCACGTTTAATTGAGCAACTGCAACGCTTACCGGGAGTAGGTCCAAAAACTGCCCAAAGACTGGCTTTGCATATATTGAAGCGCCCAGAAACAGAAGTAGAGGCTTTGGCGCAAGCCTTAATCGAAGCAAAAAAACAGGTAGGCTTGTGTTCTGTCTGCTTTCACCTATCTTCTGAACCAGTTTGTGAAATCTGCCGCAACTCTACCCGCGACAACACTACTATCTGTGTAGTGGCAGATTCCCGCGATCTGATCGCATTGGAAAAAACCCGCGAGTATAAAGGTAAGTATCATGTTTTGGGTGGTGTGATTTCCCCGATAGATGGTATTGGTCCAGAACAGTTAACTATCCACGCTTTGTTACGGCGGGTGAGTCAGCACACTCCTCAAGAGGTGATTCTGGCAATTAGTCCCAGTGTGGAAGGTGAGACAACGACACTATATGTCGGTCATTTACTGAAACCATTTACTAAGGTGACGCGGATTGCCTTTGGTTTACCTGTGGGCGGGGATTTGGAGTATGCTGATGAGGTGACGCTGGCAAGAGCCATGGAAGGACGCCGGGAATTGGATTAGTCAAAGGAAAGTTGGATGAAAAAGCTAACCTCGAATTGGCGCTAACAATTCATCAACCCACTGTTGATCTGCGCCACTCAATGCAGGAGGTGGAATGGGCTGACGATAGTCAATGCGTTGATTATACCCAGCCCGATCGCATACGCCATCGACAATCGTCTGCAAATCAACGGTCAATTCTTCATCTTCTGGCTTCAGGGGTAAGGGAAAACTCGGAATTGGTTCGGGCAAATTGAAGCCATATAAATCTGCTTTGGGGCGTTGTGAACTTTGACTAACGACAATACGGTAGTCTGTTGAGTGTACCTTACCGATGATGGTCATTGGTAAGTTACTACGCAGTAAATCAATTTCAATTAGATGGGAAAGACTGCCTAAAATAAGCGCCCGTTTCTTTTCGTAGGTTGTTCTACCCTTGCCTTTTTGCTTATTTTTAGGTGATACTACAGGACTAAATCCCAGAGTACCCGTTGTCCCAGATGGCTTTCTTTCCTTGGGAGTAGAACGTAAAAAGGGCGGAAAATCCCGGAAAAGTTATGCTGTTTGGGAAGAGAATGAAGTCGTACCGATTTTAACCTTAGAGATGGTATCTCAGACACCTGGTGCTGAATACGACGAAAAGCTATCCATATATACAAAACTGGGCGTGTTGTACTACGTGATTTACAACCCTGAGTATTGGCGACGCGACCAACATCAACCGTTTGAAGTGTATAAGTTGGTGGATGGTAATTATCAATTGCAAATTGGCGAACCTTACTGGATGCCGGAAGTCGGGTTAGGGATTGGAAGATACCAGGGTGTGATTGGTGGTATTTCACAAGAGTTACTGTCTTGGTACGACAACAGCGGAAATCGCTATTTGACATCAGACGAACAAGCACAACAAGAAAGAACACGCGCAGAACAGTTAGCACAGTACTTGCGATCGCTTGGCATTGACCCGAATAATTTGCCATCTGGTTCGTGAAATAAGTCAATTAGACTTATTTTTTGCGCTTATTCAATTGAAGCGCGGATTTGCTCTAGTTCTAGGCTGTTGAACAGCTTAGGCAAATCCTTTTGAGAAACCTGACGGTGACCAGTCTCGACTGCATCAACCCAGGAAATGCTTTTCCCCATTGTTGTGGCGAAAAATCCCCTAGACCAGCCTTTTGCTTTTCTAGCTTCTCTAATAACATTGCCTGTTGGGGGTAGAATATTGTTTGGTATTGCCATTTCAGGCAAAGTCAAGCGTTCCTGTACTTCTGCCGGTCGATCAAAACGCCATCTCGTATTTAGCAGATCGCGCCAATAGCCTATAGGTCTTTTAGTGCTATTATTATCTCTTAACCAAGTTGGTCCTGTTTCAAGCTGCGCCTGCCATCCTGCTTCTTTAACGACTTTCAAATCAGTTTCAAAATCATCAGCCATTTGGCGTCGGATCTGCCTGTCAGAATGGGCGATCGCCACTCTGTCGGCACCGTAAGCAATTTCCATCAGAGTCAGACCCATCACACAGTCTTGAAATTCAGGTTGGATTTGGAAGGTTAGCCAAATCAGCATTCTAGCCGCACCAGCATTTTGTTTGCCAATGCTGAATAATTTCTGTACGGTTTTCTTAGTGATAATTCCCGTGTGGCGGTAGTACTCAGATTTGTTGAGGAAGTATTTTGTCCAAACACCAGGCTGACCTATGACTTTTAAGCCCACCAGCTTGTTATTACCAGCTTGATCAGTTTCAAAATCTCGCAGTACAGAAATGTCCCAGATTTTTAAATCTGCAACAGTAAAAGCTCCTACTTTCCCTTGTTTGGGTCCTGCAATACAGGCTAGTATCTGGGCTGGTTGCCGTAAAAGCTGATACAAAATACTCAGTTGTTCATGTTTGCATAAGTCCCGACGTTTGACAAGCCCTGTATATTCAAGTAGTTCCTTGTCATTAATAACAAAATTTCCGAACCAAGGTTTATCAAGGTTGGCTACGAGGGCGCAGTAAATTAGGTGAATAGCACACGCCCTCGGGTCAAATTTGTCGATCACAGCCAAAGCGGCTTCTTCAGCCAGAGTTTCAGGATGCGAGTTTTCTGGATTATCCGTTACGTAGTAACAGATTTTTCCTTGTCCGTGTTGAGTCTCTTTGTTGTAGCTGAAAGTTTTGCTTGCTTCAGCTTTCCAAGGTAAATCCATTTTTTGAGATAATACTTCAGCAACGCCACGTAAAACTAGAGACAACGTAGCAACATTAGTCTTACCGTCAACAAACAACGAGGCTTTTTTGAAGCGTTGGGTTTCTGTAGGAAGCTGCAGGGACTTTAACCGTAATTTTTGGATAATTTTCTCAAGAATTCCTAATGCAGGAATTTTCTCTGGTAGAACAGTTTCAGAAAGATTAGCGGCGCTGGAGTTTGACCTAAGGTAAATAGCTATTCTTTCTCCTGCTAGATGAAATAAAGGCGAAAGTCTACTACGTAACGCTTTTGCTAACTGTTTCATTTTTTCAACAAACATACCCCTCATACCAGGACATTTGTGAAGACACAAATAACTTTAAAATAAATTTTTTCAAGAAAGGGCGGACGAGACGCCCACCCCACACTTGTAGTTGCTTTTCTTGTGGGGTAGAAAGGATTGGTTCCCCTATTTTCAGTTATTTATACCTACCTACTTAGCTCGAAGAGTCGGAAATATTTCCTCCCAGAGTTTGTTCTTTAATCGAGCTAACTTCTGCGCCTAATTCTTGCCGAGTGGTAGCTTTGAGAAGATAGCGGAAAGTAAACCAAGTTGTGTAACCAATCCCAATCAACTCAAAAGTTGGGGGAAGCAGCGGAATATCATCCAATGCATCTAGTACCGCCAGCGCTATCCTGAGTGCACCAACGCCCACCACAAGCAAACCAAAGCTGATCACCGGCAGTTTGTATTCTTGGAAAAACGTCCCTAAGTAAATGGGCAGATGCTCCAAAAAGTCAGAAAATTGTGTGCCAACTGGCTGCCATTGGTCATCAGGTTCAGTCGTGGGCGGTAGGATTGCCAGGGTTCCTGGTTCTGAGTCTTTCAGTGCTGCCATACTTTCGGGTAAGGTGACATTTATTTGTTCTTGTTGCTGTAGTTCAGGTTCCATAGTTTTACTGTTTTTTTTCAAGTCACAACACTATCAGTCATATCATCATTGCAGTCTGCATGTTGTGCCACCACTGATACTCTGTTGCTCGGCAAGCCGGAATCTCTCAACTCATGCAGTGGGTGTTCCACATCCTGACGATTCCTTCAATACGCTAACAGCATCGGATTCAGTCATCAACCTAACCCCCTGCCCTTTTCCCTACAAGGTCCGGGGGTGTCTGACTCCCTCTCCCTATAAGAAAAATTACTTATTGATCCATGAATGCCAGTAATCTTATTACTGCATTTTTTGATTGACTTTTTATCACTCGTTTGGAATAAATTGTCTATCTCTCAATGGTCATACAATAAATATTCCAATCAAAGCAAGTAAAACAACAGATAAAAACTAAAAATTTTGTTGTTAAATGTAAGGTACGCTTAAACAAGCGAAATTAGCAGGTCAGCTTGCTTTTATTGATGAAATGACTTTACATTTTGTGCTAGAGCCTAGTCACAAAATTGCTAGAATATAGTCACAATCTGGATAGAAAAATTATTAAATTTTAAGATAAGTTTTACCTAGCAGGGGTTTTAGCCTTTTTATCTGTTGTTTTAAAATAAAAAAACATTAACTTTTAGATCCAGAAAAAAATAAGTCTTTCTTTAGGAAGACGACTGATTCATTACTAATTTTTTAACTTAGAGATAAGGCAATACGGTTCGGATAAGATAATTTACCTACCGATAAACCCTGTAGAGACGCGATCGGTCGCGTCTCTACACTCACAAACAACCTTTAACCGAACCGTATTGAGAGATAAGGGATAAAAATTTTGAGTGACAGGATAATGCCACTCCACAAAATTTGTGTTCATCCAACTTACTTTTTTAGGAGACAAACGTGAATATGATTCAACAGTTTCGCAAAATTGTGACGGCGATCGTCCTAATTTTAGTCTTGACCACCACTGCCGCTTGTAGTGGTACGGTTCAAGCTAAACAACCTGCGAGTAATCTACCAGTCATTAGTCGTGGCTCAGAATATGCCCAACTGGAACTTGGTAACACGGAATCTGGGCAGGATTTTGGTAATTGGGTTGTGCAAACAGCTAAAGGACTGGTTCAGGATGCTTACGTGCGTGACAACAACAAGTTAGGTGTTGTGATTACGCCGAAAGTTCGGACATCGGAAGTGAAGTCCTTGACTCAGTCCCTAGTTCAAGGTTTTCACCGCAATTTCCCCAACCAAGACTTAACAGTTTTGGTATATGCTCCTGACAAAAAATTGATTCTGACGGCTCAGTATGACACTCAGTCAAACAAGGTTGAGTACGAATAAATTCTCATTTTCAGGCGGTTCAATAAACTCGAATTTCAAATCAGGAGAAAAGCAAAAATGACTAGTAGCGAAGAATATAAACGTCAAATCATGAAAGATTTGGCTGGTGGTAATACCGAATCTCTCGGAGAAGTTCCATCTGACCCTAATAAAGAATACCAAAACTTTGACGATTTTGCTCAGCGCTCATCACATCATGAACGTCGCCAGTTGTTTGGTAGATCTTTAAATCACGACAGCGTCCCTCCCAGCCAGATGGAACCAGATCTCCAAAAAGCGATCGCCCAGATCAAGCCCAATGAACGGGATGATGTCGCCCGTGCCTTTTTCAAGCACTTAAAGCAGAGAGGTTTGGACGATCGCCATCTGGAGCAACAATTAGGTCTTTCCACCCACAACCCCAACCACATGAGTGCTGATGATGTCAGCAAACTCGCATCTTTCACTTATCACAACCACCCGGACGTCTTCCACGACGTGCTAGCGGAGCAACCGGTGATTGTGAAGTTTCTCAGTAACCCGGTCATTGGTGCAGCTTTGGGAGCGATCGCCTCTAAATGGTTTGGCGGTCATAAGTAATATTTAATCACGGTGCGTTATGGCTGCGGCTATAGCGCACTTGACATTTGATGTTTTTTTAGGTAGAGCAATT
>CAZZYE010000063.1:0-16249 GCA_964658145.1 uncultured Stigonema sp. | reverse complement strand
CGCGATCGCCAACACTCTGAGACCACCAAATATCGTTATGCACACAATAGTCAATTTGTACAGTGCGTAAGTCCTAGTACGGTTGCATTGGAGAAGATTCCTGACAGCGCCTCTGATCAAGCTTTTTAAGAGTTCTCGTGAAAAGTCAGAAGAGTTTGGGCGATCAACGGATTCTAAGCTCGTGGCTGAGGAGCATTGATTACAATCGTTTCAAGCAATTTTGGAATATCATCTGGAGAATGAGCAATCCAGTCAGCACCGTAAGCCTTCAACTCCGGCTCAGTTCCATAACCATACGTTACACCAATTGAAGAAAGATTATGGTGCTTAGCTGCGATAATGTCGTATGAACGATCGCCGACCATAACCACAGCAGATGCTGAAAGATCCTCCGTCAATAAGATGTAATGAATCAGGTCGCCTTTCGTACTTCGGGTTCCGTCTAGTTCACTACCGTAAACACCATCAAACAGTGAGGATAAGGCAAAATGCTCAATAATGCGTGTGGCATATATATGAGGTTTCGAGGTAGCAACAAAGGTTTTATAACCAGCAGAGCGAATGGTTTGTAGAGTTTTTGGAATCTGAGGATAAAGAGAGTTTTCAAATAATCCTATCGTGGAAAATTGACTACGATACAGTTTCATAGCTCGATCCAGCACTATCTCGTCTCTTGTCTTTAGCAGCTGCGAAAAACTATCTTTTAACGGGGGACCAATACACCAATGCAATTCATCAGCATTTGGTAGCTTGTAGCCAAGTTCAGATAGAGCATACTGAATACAGCGAGTAATACCAGGCTTGGGATCGGTCAGCGTCCCATCTAGATCAAAAAGGACAGCGCTGGAAAACATTTTTAGCAATCGGATATCATGGGTGTTTTTGCAAAAGCGATGCTCGCTGCTATTATTGGCGGAGCAAATGGTAGGGTGCGTTAGCGTTGCGCGTAACGCACCATCTTTTAAGGAATTACAACAAAGAGACCGCCTTACTGACCAGTAACTGTTCCATCTTTAATAGTGATTGTTGTACCGTCGAACTTGGTGAGTGTAAAACCACTAAAAGGCTCATTATAAAGCGAAGATCGGTCTTGAAGGACGCTAATGGCTAACGCTTCACCTAGCTTTAACCCTTCAATAGAGTCTGATCGCCAATGAATTCCAGCTATATCCCGTCCAATAGCGATATTGGCGGCAAGCTTATTAAGTTCACCTCCCACCGTCAAGGCAGATCCCGTGTAATTAAGCAGTGACAGACCGTCATCACTGGCAACCACTGGATTGGGAAAGACAAACGATTCATTGAAAAACGCTTTCAGCACGGTGACCGAAGCACCAGCGTAGGTCGCATGACTTGCTGGATAAGAGGGGTGGGCTGGTGACCCCTCAGGGAAAGCTTGTGGTAACAAGTAGCTGCCATACTTGCTCTTGACTCGCTCAAGCACGGGCGAGTTTAATATCTCCTCGTTGATGGGGTAACTTGCCAAGCCTTTCTTCTGAGTGTCAATCCACCCAGCAAATGCCTCTGGTCGCAGACGGCGATGAACCAACCACTTCTGATACCAAGCTGCTTTCGTTGCTTGATTCGCCACCCTGGCAACGTCATCTAAAAGATCTCGCGCCCCAAGTGTAGTTCCACCTGCTTGTGTTTTTGCATTCAAATAAGGATTGTTTGACTCAATGGCTGCTGGTCCTTGACCAAGCAAAATCAGGGCAGCATTTACAAAGGTCAGATAGGGATAGTCCCGATGGGTATATTCAGCTAAATCACGACCAGTGTGAATGTAGCGGGCTTGAGAATCCAACTGAGTTCGCTTTGATGAAGGCTGCCCGTTTTGGATACTTAACCATTCTTGGCGATCGCTCAAGTAGTCTAAGCCTGGTGCTGCGAAATTCCTTTGCTGTGAGTTTGTTGGAACTGGCACAGATCCCACTCCAAGTTGTCCGTCATTGGTCGGGTAGTTGGGGGTTACCCCAACTCCGTAGGGAACATCGACCCATAAAAACTGGGAGAGGTAGGGTCCAGTGAGGACACCTGGTAGATCAGCCCGGAACAGCCTCTCCGTCGTCACTTCACCATTCTCTTTCGGTCCATGAAAATCCGAAAAATGAGACAGGTCAGCCGCAGCGGCTTGGGTGTCGGAACTATTGTCATACTGGGAGAAAGGTACATCACGGGTCAGCGCTTCCCAGTAAGACTCCGCGATATCGCTGGCTGTGTCGGCACTATTGAAGGTGGGTGCCGGAGGGATGGTCAGACCATGGGAATCAATTCCTTCTAGGTCAAAAGCGTAGGCTGCCTCAGGGTTGGCAAGCTTAGTTGTACCCCCTAACGGGATCGCCTCAAAATCTGCAAAATTACCACTCCCAATAGCACTCAGTTCGGCAGAGTAGGCGCTCTTGTCTACCTGACCTAGCTCATCATGTGGCAGTGCCTTGGTGAAGTTGGCAATATAATTTTGGCTGGCATACAACTGTTCATCTCCGTTATTGGGATGATCGAAGGAAAAGTTATTCCTTTGGTGCAGTGCTGCTTTGAGACGAATCAGAAATGCTTGATTACGACGATCTTTAGCATCTGGCAGCCGATTAACTTGATCTACTAGCTGCTCGAGATCGTCTGTGGAGGGTTTGACAGCAATGATGCTTGTTTTCTGGAGAAAGTTTTTAGGCTCCTTAGCAAGGACGGCATCATTTAGAAATGTGGGGAAGACTAAAGTAATGACGCAGATAAGTGATGCCAAAGCTAGAAAAACCAGCTTTGGCTTGCGAAGCAGAAATTTCTGGCGCATGTAGAAATCCTAAATGAATTGTGCAACCTGAAGAGCAGGTGCAGTCAATATAGAAGAGAGCAATCTCTGTGGATCGAAACCAAAATCAACATACATCGATAAAATTAAATTTAGGTTAAGAAAAATTTAAGCTAAGTTTAATTTTTCTCTAAAGTTTGGCAAATTGTTGTCACCTGGACGATAATTTTTCCGGGTCTGGAAGCATAAGCTAGCAATTCAAGTGCCTGAAAGCCCAAGTGACGGTATTGTTCGTAGCGTTGGCGTCCTTCGGATGGTAGACCCGCAAACAAGAGTGCTGGGAAGATCCACGGAAGACGAGGACTACCGCATGTGTTTTACCGACTCACCGCTTCTGAATGGAAGTTGGATGATTCCGCGCTTTGTGTTATTGACAGACAGGAAGGTGCTGTTGATACACTTCTAGCTCTTGGCATTACGCTCCTTTCTTTATTAAAGCGTAGTGACTTTTTGTGAATCTGTTCTAGTTTTCTTTGGAAGTAAGATAAAAGAACCTATTCCGAAAGCACTAGCGATGAAGATACTTAATATTGAAGCTGATTCAGGAACGGCTTTGACAGTAATGTTTGTGGTAGTGATGCATAGTAATGATAAAATAAGAAAGTATCGTTCAATACAGGAGCTATGCACTGCCCTAAATGCAACTCACAAAACATAGTCAAAAATGGACACACCCATTATGGGAAACAACGGTTCAAATGTCACAATTGTGGGCGACAATTTGTTGAAAGCCCAACCCGACAACCAATTGATCTCTCAACACGTGAACTCATCGATCTTCTTATACTTGAACGGGTTTCATTAAGAGCGATCACCCGCGTTGCTGGAGTTTCATTACGTTGGCTTGAATACTACGTAAATCAGAAATATTACCAGGTTCCTAAATTCGTTGAAGTGACTAAAAAAAATAAAGGAGGCTAATTATCCAGATTGATAAGATGTGGTCATATGTGGAGTCAAAAGCGAAAAAACACTCTTATTTGGCTTGCGATTGACGCCACAACACGAGCGTCTTGTTGGGGTATATATTGGCGATCGCCATGCCGAAAAAATTGAAACTAGAGCAACATCACTCTGTGGAAGAGTTGTCGAAGCTTTACATACATGCATCAGACCCGCATTATCAATGACTAAGACCCCCCGACAATTGAATTACGGTATGTCTAATGAAATCAAATTTGATCGCCGCCGTTTTTTGGGCACTGCGGTCATGACCATTGCTGCCACCAAACTCGTCAATATCGGTTCTGGGAATGCACAATCTAGCCAGATAAACCCGGCAGATGCGACCCCGATTAAGGCGGGGACGAACATATCATTTGGCTCACTGAAGCAGATCGATGCTGGTGTCCTGAATGTTGGATACGCTGAGGCTGGTCCCATCAATGGTTCTGCGGTCATTCTTCTACACGGTTGGCCCTACGACATTCACAGCTTCGTCGATGTCGCGCCCTTGTTGGCATCGGCGGGCTACAGGGTGATCGTCCCGTATCTGCGCGGTTATGGCACAACGAGTTTTCTTTCAAGTAAAACGTTCCGGAATGCTCAGCCATCAGCGATCGCGCTCGATATCATCGCTCTGATGGATGCTCTCAAGATCAAGAAGGCAATCCTCGCTGGTTTTGATTGGGGCGCGCGGACGGCTGACATCATCGCGGCTCTCTGGCCTGAACGCTGCAAGGCGCTCGTCTCGGTGAGCGGTTATCTGATCGCGGAATCTGGCAAGCTGCCGCTGCCGCCAAAGGCTGAGCGCCAATGGTGGTACCAATATTATTTTGCCACCGAACGCGGACGGGAAGGCTACGACAAATACCGGCACGATTTTGCCAAGCTGATCTGGCAGATTGCTTCGCCGAAGTGGAACTTCGATGATGCCACGTTCGATCGCAGCGCAGTGTCCTTCAACAACCCGGATCACGTCAGCATCGTGATCCATAATTATCGCTGGCGGCTCGGACTGGCTGAAGGCGAGCCGAAATATGACGATCTGGAAAAGCGGCTTGCCGAAGCTCCGGTCATCACCGTGCCCACCATTACCCTTGAAGGGGATGCCAATGGTGCGCCGCATCCAGAACCCAGTTCCTACGCTAGGAAATTTTCGGGCAAATATTTGCACCGCACTATCACAGGCGGCATCGGGCATAATCTGCCTCAAGAAGCTCCACAAGCCTTTGCTAAAGCTGTCATCGAAGTTGACGGTTATTAGTGGACGATATGCCAAGAAAAACATTCAGAACATCTGACGGCACTACATTGAACTACATTAGTGCGGGTCAAGGTAAACCGATCATGATGCTTCACGGTTGGTCGCAATCGGCAGAACAATTCAAATATCAAATCCCCGTTTTTGCCGAACACTATCAGGCGATCGCGGTCGATCTGCGAGGACACGGTGAGTCAGAAAAAGTACCGTTTGGGTATCGCATCGCTCGCTTGTCCAAAGACCTTCAGGAATTGATCGGTGCTCTGCAACTCGAAAAGCCACACCTATTAGGTCACTCAATGGGATGTTCCCTGATCTGGAGCTATCTCGATCTATTCGGATTAGATGAGTTTGATCGATTAGTGTTCGTTGATCAATCTCCGCTGTTCATCTCGCGATCGCATTGGAATGCTCAAGAAGCAGCAGAGTCCGGAGCAGTTTTTACTGCCGAACAACTCAATGCAGCAATACATGCTCTAGAGAATAGTGAAGCTGAGGAACTGACTCGAAACCTCTTGTCTTCAATGGTGACACCAGCGATGTCAAAAGAGCAGTTTGAGTGGATTGTCGAGTGCAATCTTCGCTGTCCACGCGCGATCGCTGCAACACTGCTATACAACCATGCTCACATGGATTGGCGCGATCAAATTGTCAGGATTCGCAAGCCAACTCTGATTATTGCTGGCAGAAAAAGTCCCATCCCGTGGACATCGCAAGTCTGGATCAATCAAAGTATTCCTAACTCTGAGTTGGAAATCTTTGAAGCGGCTGAAGGCGGCGGACATTTCATGTTCATCGAGAATCCAGGAAAGTTCAACAGACGAGTTTTGCAGTTCCTATCATAATCACCACGTTTTTTTGCACCATTGTATTGCTCCAGAGCGTGAACGATCACTCCTTTTAGACTCAACAATTACAGGACTCATCATCATGAAAAAACTAGACGGAAAAATTGCAGTCGTGACGGGTGCATCCAAAGGCATCGGTGCCGTTCTTAGCAGCAGCAGACCAGCTTGGTGAGAAGGTGGTTGTCCACTGCTCTGGCGGGATTGGACGAACAGGGCAAGTTTTAGCTGCCTGGTTAGTGAGTGGACGAGGGTTATCCAACTCTGCTGCAATTGCGGCTACCAGACGTACTGGAAGAAATCCCTATGAAGCGGCAATTGCAGCTTTGGTGAAAGGTCGCAATCCGTGGAAAGTCGTAGGAGAGCTTAATGCTCTTTTGGATGATTGTCGTTTTGCTAACTGATATCTTGCACCAGTTGCAATAAGGCTATTTTTGTAGGGTGGGCATTGCCCACCATTGACCAAAATGCCTATTTTTACGTTGGTGGGCAGTGCCCACCCTACCCTTATTGACAATGGTGCAAGATATCAGCTAAGGCACTTACAAGTAATTATCTTAGATAAAAAAATCTTCTTACACAACAACAATCAGAAAAAAATCGACCGCCTGAGTGGTAGTTCTGTGGGCGTAGTGGGTTGTTTGTTTTAATAAGGCGCTCATTTTTATTTGTCGTTGTAAATGAAAGACGAATGATTGGGGTAATATTTGATCTAGATGGGACTCTTTGGAATACATCAAGTATATGTGCAGAGGCATGGAATAAGGCAATTAGCGTTGCCAACATTCGGAAAAATCCTATTACTGAGGATGATATTGCTAGGGTAAGTGGTCTTCCTTTTATGGACTGTGTAAAAAATCTTTTTCCAGATCTAGGAGAGGAGAGTCTTTACAAAATTTCTCCTTTAATTGAAAAGTATGAAAAACAAGAGATAGAGACTAAGGGTGGAACCTTATACAAGGATGTTTCAGAGTACTTAGATACTTTGTCCGTCCAGTTTCCCTTATTTGTAGTTAGCAATTGTCAGCATTGGTACTTGCAGGCATTTCTTTCTATGCCCTTAAAGAGTAGTAATACAAGCAAGACTTTTAGAGATATATTTGTAGACTCAGAATGCTTTGGCAGAACTCAAAAGCCCAAGGCAGAAAATATCACTGCAATCTGTCAACGCAATAGCTTGAAAGATGCACTTTATATTGGAGATACAGAAGGTGATAGATTAGCAGCAATGAAAGCGGGAATTCATTTTATTCATGTCTCCTATGGATTCGGTCATGTAGAATCTACAAATGTGTTGAGCGCAGCTTCTTTCAGCAAAGTTGTAGAAATGCTCCTAACCAAAATCAATCGCCCAGATGAAACTATTGGCAGTGAAGATTGAACGAAAGTCATAATTATTTACACCAGGGATAAAACCAGTATCACTTACTTATATGGAGATTCGCCCTTTTGAACTGGCTGATGAGTCCGCAGTCATTGCGTTATGGGAGCAATGCGGTCTAATTCGCCCGTGGAATGACCCGAAGAAGGACATCGACCGTAAGCTGTGTGTTCAACCTCATCTTTTTCTCGTCGGTCTAGTAGAGCGATCGCTTGTAGCGACAGTAATGGCAGGATATGAAGGGCATCGTGGTTGGATCAATTACCTTGCCGTTGCCCCTGAACATCAACGAAAGGGATTTGGAGGAGCCATGGCACAAGTAGAGCTAAGGCTGCGTGAAGCGGGTTGCCCCAAGATTAATTTGCTAGTGCGGTCAAAAAACAACCAAGTTATCGAGTTCTATCAACATTTAGGGTATGCTATTGACGATGTGATCAGTTTGGGTAAACGACTTGAACATGACGAGTAAGAACAGATTCAAATGATTCAGGGAATTAGCCCCTTAAGAATTCGTTTGAGTGAGGCTTTCTTAACTAGCCTGACGGCTTTGCTTGTATCTAGCCACTGCCGCTTTCTTTGAGAAGCTTCCGGATAATCTTCCAAGACTGTCTCGACTGGCAACAAAAACATCTTGACCTGGTAAGTCTTGCCTCGTTTGCGATACTTGTAAGTACCTCTTTCCAATGCATCCACCTGACCAACAACCCCAGCTTCTTCCCATGCCTCTTTTGCGGCTGAATCGGGTGGACTCATTCCATGAGAAATACTCCCTTTCGGAATTACCCAGTTTTGGCGGTTGCGGGTTGTGATCAGTAAGACTTCGATTTTTCCGTCTCTCACTCGATACGGAATTACCCCGGACTGTTTAAACACTTTTGACGCTTTTCGATTCATCAGACGAAGATTCCTTGCAACTGGTGGATTGTGTACCGCATATCTCCTTGAAAAAGTCAATTAAATTACTTAGAACGACTGTCACATTAGGTAAAAGCTTAGTTAACTTTCTAACGAAAATTATATGCTGCTTAGATGGATGCCTAACTCAGGAGGCTGACTTCCTGGTTTAGGCATCCATCTAAAATATAAGTAACTCGCTTGGAGATACAGATGGCTAGGATGACCCTTGACCAGTTACAGATCTTTCTAGCAGTAGCGCAGCATCTGCATTTCACCCGTGCAGCCGACGCACTCTACATCTCTCAACCAGCTGTCAGCGTAGCAATTCAAAGTTTGGAAAAGCAGTATCAAGTCAAGCTATTCCATCGGATTGGGCGGCGAGTTGAGCTAACAGACGCAGGTAGAATGCTGCAAAAAGAAGCACAGAAAATCCTTGAGCGAGTCGATTTGGCTGAACGAGGATTACTTGAGTTCAACAACCTACAACAGGGTTCACTTAAGCTAGGAGCCAGCCAGACAATCGGTAATTACTGGCTTCCCCACTTTATTAGCCAGTTCAGACACCACTATCCTGGGATTCGAGTCGATTGCACCTTGGGGAATACCCAAGAAATTAGCGCTGCGGTTGTGGCTGGATTGTTTGACTTGGGACTAGTCGAAGGGGAAGTTCAATTAAGAGAAACAGAGGCTCTTTCTGAACGGGTTGTGGGAAGTCACCGCTTACGAATTGTTGTCGGGCAATTTCACCCTTGGTTCAATCAGAGCATTCAGCCAGTCGCGGCACTCACAACAACTGCTTGGGTTATGCGTGAAGCCGGATCGGGTACCCGTCAACGGTTTGAACAATTGCTCAGGCAATGGGGCATTGAGCCAACTGAATTGAACGTAATTGTGGAGATGAACAGTGGTGCTATGGTCAAAGCTGCCGTAGCTCGTGGAGTCGCGGCAGCAGCTATTTCTGAGATGATGATTGCCAAAGAGCTACAGCTGAATATACTCCGTTCGATTACGCTCACGGGAGCGCAGAATGCGATCGCTCTAGATCAACTGGTGTTACCGTTCGTGCTGTTGCGTCATCGACAACGTTTTCCTACAGGGGCATCTCAGGCTTTCGAGCAATTATTGATGCGTCAATCCTAAGTATCACGCACTTTTGAGGAAAAAGTAGAGGGTCATACTGAAACCAACCAAGATAATGAAACGACGTACCAAGGATGGTTTCAGCTTACGAGCATTGTGAACGCCCCAGTAACCACCCAATAAACTGCCGAGAGACATTAAGACAGCCTGCGGCCAAGCTACTGCGCCTGCAAGGATGAAAGCGATCATCGCTACGCCATTAATGCAGGCATTGAGTGAAGTTTTGAGCGCATTCATGGCGTGAATATCTTTCTTTCCCATCACCGTAAACATCGCCAGCATCAGGATACCAGAACCCCCACCAAAGAATCCGCCGTAGGTCGCTATTAGCAACTGTAGCAGTCCAGCAGTAATCATCGTCAACTGTGAAGTCTTAGAGGCGACTGAACGATGGTGCAACCAGGTTGCGATCGCAGGGTTAAAGGTAAACAATCCGGTCGCGATCAACAGCAGGTAAGGGATCAGTTTTGTAAACAGGGTTTGTGGCGTACGTAAAAGTAGTAGAGAACCGATCGCACCGCCCACTAAGCTCACACTCCCTAGGAAGAAAAGTTCTTGACGCTGAATCGAAAAGTCACTGCGGTAAGCACGAATGCTTGCCAGATAACCGACCCAAGTGACGGTATTGTTCGTAGCGTTGGCGTTAACGGATGGTAGACCCGCAAACAAGAGCGCTGGGAAGGAAATAAAGCTACCGCCTCCAGCAACTCCATTGAGGGCACCTGCGAGGAGACTTGCTCCAAAAAGTAAAAGCGTTTGGCATAACAGGGTCAGGGATTCCATGATTTATATCTAGCCGTCTTGTAAAGAGTGAGTTTTACTGAACTCTAGATGGATTCATTAACACTGAACAAATGTTCTTTGTTGTTCAAACGATAGTCTTGGTTTATTAACTCAATACAGTTCGGTTAAGGGTAATTGAGGAATGGAGAAACCGGGTTTCTCTCACCTTGTTGAGAATAGTGCACGCTATTGATTGGTTTTAATTATTATGTTGATATAGCTATCAGTACTCTCAGTACACAAGTATGCCAACAATTAGCCAAGCAAAACCGCATGATATTCAAGACATTAAAGTTTTTTACAACCAGTGTGGTTATGGAGGTAGTATGAGGGAGGAAGATTCGATACTCATTGCTCAATCAGAGGAAAAAATTGTAGGCGTAGTGCGTTTGTGTCCAGAAAGTGGGTTCTTTGTGCTTCGAGGGATGCAGGTTCTAGCTCCGTTTCAGCGTCAAGGTATTGGTAAACGACTACTTCAGGCATGTGCTAAGCAACTTGTCGATCAAGTTTGTTACTGTATTCCGTGGCAGCATCTGCGATCGTTCTATCAACAAGCAGGGTTTCAAGAAGTTTCAGCAGTCGGAGTTCCAGTCCTATTGCGTGAGCGATTTGATGACTACATTTCTAGGGGAATGAACGTCATTCTAATGTGCCGATTGCCAGCCCCATAACAAGTCGTTGCACCGAAACTAGCGAAACTACAACATATTTTTTCGTGGGACTTGGTAAGTCGAAGCCATTTGCTCTGTTTGAGCTTGCGGCTTGTGCGCCTTGCTTTTTGCAAGTAGCTGTGCAATTATTAAAATATACTGTATCTTGAGCAATTTATTGTACTTTCCAAAGTTGATCGGAGCCTAGCACCATAGTGCTTATTCGATTGGCATTACTTATGGCTGTGGGACTGGGCAGGAGTTAAAGATTCAAGGTGCTGACTTGATTGCCCATTCCCTTGGTGATATTCCAATATTACTTAAGGATTTAAAGATTTCAGGAATTGTTGGCTAACTCTGGCGCAATTACTCCACGTAGCAAAGTCAAAGTCTGTGATTAAAGCTATCCTTTTTGATTTAGACGGAACTCTTCTGGATCGAGAGACTTCGCTCAAACAGTTTATTTCAACTCAATACGATCGGTTTGCCTCAGCACTACATGACATTCCAAAAGACAATTATATTTCCAGATTCATCGAATTAGATTGTCAAGGTCATGTCTGGAAAGATAAAGTTTATCGGAGTCTTGTGTCAGAATTTTCCATTGAGACGTTGAGTTGGCAAGACTTGCTCCAAGATTATGAAAACCAGTTTATTCATTCTTGCGTTCCCTTTCCTCACCTGCGTTCTACTCTAGATATTCTTAAGAAGAAATATTTATTGGGGATTATTACTAATGGTTTAGGAACGTTTCAGACACGCACAATTCAGGGATTGGGTATTGAAAAATATTTTGAAGTCATTTTAATTTCAGAGGTTGAGTCCGTGAGAAAACCTGATGCAGAAATTTTCTACAGAGGGCTGCAAAAACTAGGAGTGACATCTGAACAAAGTGTATTTGTTGGTGACAATCCTAAAGTTGATGTTTTGGGAGCTAAGAGTATTGGGATGAAGGCAGTTTGGAAACGTGATAGTTACTGGGTAGAGCCAGTTGAGGTCGATGCAATAATTGAAGATTTGAGTATGCTGCCAACAATCATCCAGAATATGAACTAGCTCCAAAACCTTTCCCCTTCAGTAATATGTCGCACAGGCGCATCAGTTCCGCCCAGCCAGTACTCGTTGGGCACTCAAATCCAACTCTGAGAAAGTGGGAGAGATGATGCGTTCTTCCCCGACGTATGCAACAGCATCATAGAACCCTTCTACTAAGGTGCAGACCGTTACTACCTCTTGAATGGGATCAACAATCCAGTATTCGGGGATTTCGAGGACGGCAGAAGGAGGAACGCTTGCTGCGGTAATCTGTGGTTTGAGTAGATTCGCTGACGACTTCCACTACGAGTATGGGGGGAGGTTCGTTGAGTTCGATGATTGCTTCTCGGTTGAAGAGTGCTTCCCACTGTTCTATTGGTAAAACTACCACGTCTGGAATCCGTGAAGTTTCCCAGCGTCCTCCGCGTGGCGAACGAATACCGACGGAAAACTTTTGTGCCGTCCAATTCTTTCCCATTTTAGCACGAGCGTCATCGAACGTTCGTTCTAAAAACTTGGAGATTCCACCGTGCTTGCCAGTGCCAAGACTCATGGGGATTAATTCTCCATCAACCAATTCGTATTGGGTATCGGTGCCATCGTCATACTTGAGATACTCTTCAAAAGTAAGTCTTTTGGTTGCTACGGTCATAGCGATCGCGCTCCTAATTGATGACTCAATGCAGCTATTGTATTCCAAAAGATAAATCTTGAACCTCTCCGACTAGCAGTACAATTGCTAAAAACCTATTGAAATAGGATTTTGGTCTCCAGATTTTGATCGTTGCAGAGTGGGAACTGCAATACGCTCGCGAGTTAGAGGTCTTTCATAACTGGTCATTCGTGACTATCGCGATCGCGAAGCCGTCGTACCCTTTGCTGCCCACGGTCTGGATCGCTGTGGCGCTCACTTGTGGCGACTCGGCAAGCAGCTCGTTGAAGCGACGTACCCCCTGAACGCTGGGATCGCCGCTCTTGGCATCGACCACTGCTCCGTTGCGCACGACATTATCAGCGACGATCAGGCTGCCGCGACGGGAAAGCTTGAGTGCCCACGCAAAGTAATCCGGATTGCTTGGCTTGTCGGCGTCGATGAAGATCAGGTCAAATGGGCCGCGACCCTCCGCAGCTAGCTGTGGCAGCGTAGAGAGCGCTCGCCCGAGGCGCAGATCAACGACATCAGCCAGACCGGCGCGTGCGATGTTGGCGCGTGCAACTTCGGCATGTTTTGGGTCAGCCTCCAGCGTAACCAAGCTTCCGTCGGCGGGAAGCGCCCGTGCGAGCCAGATCGTGCTGTATGCGCCCAGCGTGCCAATCTCTAGGATGGTGTGTGCCCCCTGAACCCGCGCCAACAACTGTAGCAGCTTGCCCTGGTTGGGCGAAACGTTGTGCGGCGGTAGGTCTGCTGCCGCACAGGCTTGGAGCACCGCATCCAGCACGGGGTCTGGCGGCACAAGCAAATCGGTGATGTAGCGGTCAACTGCGGTCCATTGCTCCTGGCTCATTTAAACCTCGTGATACATTGTAAAGCTCTGTAATCCAAATTCTCAAAACCCATGAATTATCATTATTAGGGCGGACAACAAGCCGACTGGCAGGCGTTGCCAGATTCTGAGCGCGAGAAAATTGATTAATCGGTGCTTGCGTTGCAAGGGCTATAGCTTCTGTCCGTTTTAGCGTCACTAAGGGATAGCCCCAGATGTAAGCTTCCTTACCAATATCAAAAGCGTTTTGGAATGGGTCTACTTGTGCCTCCTCACTAGTTGAGGTGGCTGCTGTCCCGATAGCGCTAGTGGTAAGAACTGCGGTAAGAACAGACATCAGCACAAAACTACGGTGGCAGAACTCTGAAAACTTAGATGTACAGAGCATAACTGAGAGCGTAATGGTTAAGTTGAAGTCAACTGTATAGCCAAACCCATCAAAGCGGGGATTTGCTGAACATCTAAAATTACTGTAACTTTATTCATTTAGCGTAATTTATCTGTAAAAAAGTGTTTCATAGATTTACGCCCGTGTCAACACGTTGTAGTTAAAACTTGTTAGTACAGGGGCAGCAACCCTAGTACTAGCCGATCGCGCCATGCTTGTTTGAGTTGCTTCCCTGACGTTCGGCTCCACAAGACGACTGGCATCGACGCCTCTGACAATCGCGACGAGCGTGCCAATACGCTTGGTGTTAGGGCTGAACGGTTGGAATTTCAGTGTGTAGAGACGTTGCAATGCAGCGTCTCTACAAAGGTTTACGCTTTTGTAAACAACTACTGAACCGTATTGACGATCGCGCTGCTCCTGTGGGAGTAATCGATTGGACGTGTCCCAGTTACGGTCATTGCAATTTATCCTTGGATTGGTAAGCGATCGCGGGTTCCAAACGGTTTGCAGCAGTTAAAAAAACCCTTGACTGGAAAAATAAAGTACTTAAATTGGATTGACAAACCGTAGATTATGCTTCATAGTATTGCATAGATAACACAGCAATCAAGTTTCAACCAATACAAAACGGCATCTTTGTGGTAACCAAACATTCAAATTTAATCAGATATAACTTGAAAAGTAGATCTGATTAAATGTTTTTGCTACCTATCTATTGACACAATTACATACTTTTTGTGCCAATTTTTAACAATCTAAGTATCAGCATCCCACAAGGGTTATGTCTTAAAATCTTTCTTAGCTCAGCATTGGGTTGAGAAAATGATGGAATAGCCTTAGACCCTATCTGGACTTTTATCTCTCAAAAGTAGTAATCAAGTTTACCGGCAATATTGAAGTAGCTGTGATTCAATGATGCCAAAACCGATAAGTGTAAGCAGAGATTTTAACAATGGAACATCGCGAAGCAAGCCTCAAAGGAGTTGGAGGACTGAACCTCTATTACCAAAGCTGGCATCCACTTGGTAATCCATGTGCAATCGTAGTGATTATACATGGGTTAGGAAGTCATAGTGGTTTGTTTAGCAACGTAATTGAGCACCTCGTCAAAGCTGGATATGCTGTCTATGGATTGGATTTGCGTGGGCATGGACGCTCACAAGGTCAGCGAGGACATATCAGGACTTGGTCTGAGTTTCGAGAAGATCTAAAAGTCTTCCTCCACCTGATTGAGGTACAACAGCCGGGATGCCCGCGCTTTCTCTTAGGTCACAGTCTGGGCGGAGCGATCGTTTTAGACTATGTTCTCCGCTTTCCCACCGCAGTTCAGGGTGTGATTACGATGGCGATACCCTTGGGACGAGTTGGCATTTCACCAGTCAAGTTGACCTTAGGGCGCACACTCTCACAGGTGATGCCACGCTTCGCACTGAATACTGGCTTTGCAGGCGCTACAGCTTCACGCGATCAGAACGTGCAGGCGACCTTCACTCAAGATCGACTCATGCATTCTCGGGGCAGTGCACGTCTGGCGACAGAGTTTTTAGGCACGATCGCTTGGATTCAATCCCATGCAGATGATTTACAAGTACCCATCTTGATTCTTCATGGTGGAGCCGATCAAGTAGCTCTCCCTGAAGGCAGTCGTGTCTTCTTTCAAAAGATTGACTTTCCAGACAAAGAGCATCACGAATATCCCCAAAGCCGTCACGCCCTTCATCGGGATCTTGATTATCAGGAAATGTTAGTAGACTTAGAAGATTGGCTGGAAAGGCATGTCAAAGGAGGAACTCTACTCCCGTTTAGACGGCGATCGATGACAGACGAATATATGTTAGGTTGAGAGAATAGGAAAACGCTCTTGCATCGCGTCATTCAAATTTCATATTGTTAATTTGTGAAATCCGCAACCAACAATATCACGTTTAGACTAGTTAGGCAATGCGTAGCCTACCCAAAAAAGTAAGGGGAGCATGTTCACGCTATCAAAGCGCGGATTGCTATAGCTTTCTATAAACTGTGACAATGATTAAAGCTATCCTTTTTGATTTAGACGGAACGCTTCTTGATAGAGAGGCTTCGGTTGAGCAGTTTATCTCAACTCAATATAATCGATTTGCCTTAGCACAATACTGCATTCCAAAAGACAATTACATTTCCAGATTTATCGAATTGGATTGTCGGGGTTATGTCTGGAAAGATAAAGTTTATCAGAGTATTGTGTCAGAATTTTCCATTAAGACGTTGAGTTGGCAAGACTTGCTTCACGATTATGAAAACCAGTTTATTCATTCTTGCGTTCCCTTTCCTCACATGCAGTCTACTCTGGATATTCTAAAAACAAAGGAATATTTATTAGGGATGATTACCAATGGTTTGGGAAGGTTTCAGACACGCACAATTGAAGGATTAGGGATTGAAAAATATTTTGAAGTCATTTTAATTTCAGAGGTTGAAGGAGTGAGAAAACCTGATGCCGAAATTTTCTACAGAGCGCTGCAAAAACTAGGAGTGACAGCCGAACAAAGTGTATTTGTTGGAGACAATCCTAAAGTTGATATTTTGGGAGCTAAGAGTACTGGGATGAAGGCAGTTTGGAAACGTGATAGTTGCTGGGCAGAGCCAGTTGAG
>CAZZYE010000062.1:2873-16389 GCA_964658145.1 uncultured Stigonema sp. | reverse complement strand
TGCTAACTGCTAATTGCTAATTGTTATACATGCCATTAGCCATGAGCCATTAGCTATTAGCCAAAATCCAAAATCGAAAATTAAATGGATTGGTCTCATCTCTGGCTTTATGTATCTCCCCCGGTTTTGGGTGGAATTATTGGCTATTTCACTAACGATATAGCCATCAAAATGTTATTTCGTCCTTACCAAACAATTTACATCGGTGGACGAAGGGTTCCCTTTACCCCTGGATTGATTCCCCGCAACCAGGAACGCCTTGCTAAGAATGTCTCAGAAACTATTATGGGGTCGCTGCTGACACCAGAGGAATTGCAAAATCTGGCACGGCGACTTTTGCAAACAGAACGTGTGCAAGGAGCAATTCTCTGGTTACTGCAAATGGCGATCGACCAAGTCAAATCCGATAAAGAGCAGAAAACTGCCAAGATGGTGGCAGGAATTTTGCGGGATTTGTTAGGAGAATCTTTGCCTCGTCTCCTCAAAGTTTTGGCGCGGCGCGAAGACTTTTTGTCAGCGCAGATAAATCAAATTTTTGACCAGATATTGCTGGAATTTCAACTGAATGAAGAACAAGCTACTCGCCTTGCTGATTGGGTGTTACAAGTAGTTATACCACCAGATGTTCTGCGGCTAGCAGCAATTGATTTTTTGACTGATCGCACAATTCAAACTATTGATGAACGCTTTCGGGAAAAAACCAGTGGCACTTATTGGGTGGTGGCAAATCTGTTTGGCTTACGCAATACTTTAAGCCGTTTGCGAACTTATTGCTTGGATGAAAAAGATGATACCAATGCTCGTTTGCAGGAATTGTTTCAAGATTTGCAAGTGCGCGATCGCATCAAGAGATTTTTGCAAGAAATATCTTTACAAAATTTACCTATAGGCACGGTAAGGCAATTACGAAAGACGACACGCGAAAATGTCCGCCAATACTTACAAACACGGGGTAGCGATTTGCTGCAAGGATTAGGTGAGTCAGTTGACTGGGGAAATATTGCTGTGATGCTGGTAAATCGCCTCGGCAATTCCCCGGTTGCGAGTGCTTCTTTAGAAGTCGTGAGTAAAGAACTGGCTTTAATTTTTGATCGGTATTTGGAAAAAGATTTAGAAGCAATTGTTGCTCAGGCAATTCCCATTTTGGCTATCGATCAGATGATTCTTGACCGCGTCAAGTCAACTTCACCTGCTGATTTAGAAGCTGCCATTGAGGGAATTGTGAAAAGTGAATTGCAAGCAATTGTCATTTTGGGCGGTGTTTTGGGTTTTGTTGTCGGGTCTATGCAAACAGCATTTCTGTTCTTGAGTCGATAGTGATAACGTAGTTAAAGACTGCATCTCATGATTAGGAAAGTAGAAGCTTACTGCTTGCGTCTCATGCTAATCGGACTGTGGAGAGAATTTGGGCAGGACTCGACCAGTGCGAGTGATGTATTGCTGATACTGTTCTCCGAATGTATCCAGCATCATCTGTTCTTCTTGAGGTACGCGAAAGAGATACATCGGCAAAAACGATACGAGATAAGACAGTCCACAAATCCAATTGTGTAAGAGCAGTGCTTGGGCAATTCCCCAAAGCCAAAATGCTGCATACATCGGATGACGAATGTATCGGTAAACTCCATTCTCAACCAGTGCATGATCTTCACGCACTTCGAGCGATGCCGACCAGTTCTGTCCTAAGTCAGTATGGGAACGCCAGAATAAGGCGATCACCAGCCCAAACACGATTGTACCGAGCCATCCTGTCCAATTGGGTAAATCGTAAGCATTCTGCCAAAAAATGTCCTAATCTTCCGACAACTTTAAAGCGAGTCTCAATATGCCTTTGGTGTGGTTGTAGTATATTGGCGAAAAACTCTAGTAAAATGACTCTGACTCTGAAAGCCGACTTGCTGACAAATTTCGACAATTGTCAACTCCTGCTTCGTCAGTAGCTGCTTTGCTTTTTCAATTCGGCATTTTGTCACATATTGGTGAGGTGAAAGTCCTGTAGATTGCTTGAATAAACTGGCAAAATAATGTGGACTCATATGTACGACAAAAGCAAGTTCAGCTAGGGTCAAGTTTTGGTCTAAATGCTCATTTATATAGGCGATCACTTGCCTGAGCCTATACTTAGGTAATCCACCTGTATAATCTTTAATCTCTTGTTTGCCTAACGAGTATCGCCGCAGCAAATGCACTGCTAAAGCCGTTGCCATTGACTCTGCATAAAGGCGACTGTCTGCGCCCCCTGCTTCTAGCTCTGCCTTAAGTGCTAGTCCCATCTGCTCAATCAACGGATCGCATAACTTCCACTGCGGCACAAGTTCGATCCTATCTGCATCCACAGATTCATGGGCAGCATGGGCAAGGGTTGCGGGTTCAAGATAAAGGTCAATTAATGTAAATTCGCGATCAATCTGTGTCCTTGGGAAGACTTGGCTTGCCGGGAGAATAGCAAGATCGCCGTTGGTGTAACACTCACGCTGCCAACTACCGTTGACCATGAAATTTGCCTGAACATCCTCAAGAAAAATCAGCAGCAGATGCTGGGTAAACCAATTTTCAGGTATTTCGTCAGCGGGTTCTCGCTCATAGATCAGCTGCAAACCATTCCATCCCGCCTCATCGCTGGAGAGGAGGTGTAAGTGTTCTTGAGGTTCGTTGTTGGACATTGCTCATTTAATAGACATCTCCAGAAATTAATTGTGCTTTGTCTACAAACGTTTTAGAGACGCAACCGGTCGACTCTACATTGTTTTTCGGAGATGTCTAATCGAAATAACCTGCGCTTGTAGAGTTTCCTGAACTTTAGAGGGTTGACGAACAGGCGCAATAGCAGAACGCTCAGGTGTGACAGTCCAATCGTAATGGCGTATTAATGTAGAAAGAACGATCTTCATTTCCATTTGGGCAAATTCAAAACCTAAGCAACTATGGGGACCATTACCAAAACCCACTAAGGCAAAGGGATGCTTCTTGTCTTCTTCACGCGGTGGTGCAAAGCGATCTGGATCGAAACGGTCAGGGTCGGTGTAAAGTTCTGGTAAGCGGTGAGTCAGCATTGGCGATATAGTCACCAACCAACCTGCTGGAATGCGGTAGCCTGCATACTCGATATCCTTGAGGACACCACGACTAAAGGATGATACTGGCGGATAAAGACGTTCTGCTTCTTTCAGTACGTTTGTTAGCAGGGTAAATTGCTTGAGATGGGATAGCGTCAGTGAGTTATCACCCACGACTTGGGTTTGTTCTGCACGCAATCGCTGTCGCCATTCGGGATGATTGCCTAACTCAAATAGCGCCCAACTTAGCAATGACGCTGTTGTCTCATGTCCAGCAAACAGCAGCAGTAATGTTTCGTTGACGATTTGTGCTTCACTCAATTTGTTGCCATCTTCATCAACAGCCGCTAACAGCAAGCCTAAAACGTCTTTTGATTCTTGTAAGTTACTTTGGCGCTGGCGTTCCGCAATGACTTGACGCAAGTAAGCGACTAACTTTCGACGAGCATTCTGACCACGACCATGCAACATGAAAGGTAAATCCCACTTCAGCAGTGCTAATCTGCTTTCAAAAAGTTGTGTAAACCACTGACTTATTTGCTCAACTTCGCTGTTGCTTTGGCTTCCCATGAACAGGCGGCTAGCAACAATCAAAGTTAGCTTGCGGAAATCGGAATTTAGGGGAATTGTTCCGCGCTTTCCCCAATCTTTGAGTTCGTCTTGCACAATGTTTTGAATTGTGTCGAAGTAGGTTGCGATCGCCCTTCCGTGAAACGCTGGATACATTAGGCGACGAGTAAACCGATGTTCCTCTCCATCTTGTAGTAATATATTGTTGCCAAATAGTGGTTCTAAAAACAACCATCCGATCCGCGATGACATGTGCTCTGCCTGTTCTACCAGCACTAGCCTATTGGCATCCGGACCAATTAAACAGGCTCCTTTAGTGCCTAAAAAGCTGCTCTTAAAAACGGGTCCATAACTTTGGAATCGCCGCCCATAAAAAAGTTCCAGATCCTGAAATAGTTCCAGAATCTCTCCTACAAAAGGTAAGCCATAGTTCCCAGGCATTTCCTCTGCTGATTTTAGCTGCTGCATTGTGGAGTCCCTTAAGCACTCATTACCTTATTATCTGTCAAGATTGATTTGATGGGTTTGTAGTTGCGCTGTCTTCGCGCTTAGGGAATACCAAAAAATAAATTATCCATTATTCCGTAGGGTGCGCTCCAATACGGTTCGCTTAAGAGTTATTGGTGAGGATTATATAAGTGTAGAGACGGGTACTAACCTAATATCTGTGCTAAATCCAGCACAAAGTTTGGCAGCACATCCTCTCCTGATAAGCTAGTAGGGGATTGCAGAACCTCAACATTCTGCCTTGGGCGGTAAATCTCCACCCGTTGGTTCTGAGGATCGATCAACCAGCACAGACGCACACCGTTGTCAATGTACTCCTGCATTTTTTGTTGCAGTGTCTTCAAGCTATCGGAAGCTGAGCGTAATTCCACAGCAAAATCGGGAGCCATCGGTAGGAATTTTCCAGGGTCTGGGTTCAGGGCTTGTAAGCGTTCTCGTCTCACCCAAGATGCATCAGGAGATCGGTTTGCACCATTAGGGAGCTTGAAACCTGTTGAAGAGTCAAAAGCTAACCCTGTATCATCAGCGTCTGCCCAATTGCCCAAGCGCTGCGTCAGTCTGCTATTTCGATTTCCACTTTCCCATCCCGTTGGTGGCATAATAATTAGTTCTCCCTCAGCCGTCCGCTCAAGTCGCAAATCTCGATTATGCTGACAGAGTTGGAAAAACTGGTCATCGCTTAGCTCGATGGTTGGAAGTAAGTTGAGGATAAGGGCGGTCATCGGTTGCCTCTCGATCTCGCTAACCGTAGCGTAGCATTTTACCACTCACTGTAGAGTTTTTCTGCTTCATCTACAATTTATAGCTTTTAATTTGCTCTCGAAACTGGATACATACTAACTAACTTTTTAGTTATAAGGATTAGCCATTAGTCAATGGTCATTTGATAGACTGAAATTGTAAGCTAGCTAGAGCAGAAAAAGGCGTGAAAATTAAAGTCATTATTCATGAAGCTGAAGAGGGTGGATATTGGGCTGAGGTTCCCGCAATTCCTGGATGTGCAACTCAAGGAGAAACTTTTGAAGAGTTGCTGCAAAACCTTTATGAAGCGATTGAGGGATGTTTATCTGTTGATGTAGACTCAATAGAAACAACTGATAAATCGCGCATTTTAGAAATTGCCGTATGAGTTCTATATCTGGCAAACAGTTAGCCAAGTTACTAGAGCGTAACGGCTGGATATTACTACGAATTCAAGGCAGTCATCACATCTATGGTCAGCCAGGAATGAGCGTGAGAATTTCTGTACCAATTCATGGCAATAAGTCTCTTAAAATTGGCTTACTTAGACACTTACTGAAAAAGGCTGGCTTAGAGAAAGACAATAACTTTGAAAGTAATTTATCTGAAGAATTAATAGATAAAGAGATTCATGAAAATGGTGAAGGCTCAACAAATAAAGATTAAATGGGTCATTGAGATAATTCCCAACGATCCATCCTCTTTCCCTACTCCCTACTCCCGTACAGACGTTCCGCCGGAACGTCTCTTCCCTACTCCCCATTCACTAATTGCCAGTCTTCATTTTTGGATAAGCAATGCGTTTATGATGGAATTGCTGCCAAACTTGAACAAAAATTTCAGCTATTTGGCTCATTTCGGTTCGTGTTAGCCGGGAATCTACCATTTGATTGTCTTGCCACCTAGCACGGAGAATATTGTTCAGCATTGCGAGGGCTTGTTCTGGAGTAGCGTCTTTAAGCGATCGCAGTGCCGCTTCACAAGAATCTGCCAACATCACAATCCCGGTTTCTCGTGACTGGGGAGTTGGACCATCGTAGCGAAAATCTGCCTCTATAACTTTTAAAGTTGGATCTTCTCGTGCCATTTGCTGGGCTTGGTGATAGAAATAAGCAATCTGCATTGTTCCCTGATGCTGTGGAATAAAAGCTTGAATTGCTGTAGGCAATCTGTGTTTCCGTGCCATCACCAACCCTTCAGTAACGTGTTTTTTAATTATTTTTGCACTCTTCCAAGGGTCTTTAATTTCTGTATCGTGTTTGTTTGATCCTCCCATTTGATTTTCAATAAATGACAATGGGTCGTGCATTTTGCCAATATCATGATATAATGTTCCAGCCCTGACTAGTTCGACATTGCAGCCCAGTTGTTTAGCAGCAGCTTCGGCAAGGGTAGCGACAAATAGCGTATGCTGAAAAGTTCCAGGAGCTTCAGTGGCAAGTCGCATTAATAAGGGGCGGTTAGGATTTGCCAGTTCTGCTAAACGGATCGGGGTGACTAAATCAAATAGTTTTTCCAGATAAGGACTTAAACCTAGCGCCACAACACTCCAAGCTAAGCCAGATAAAGCAAATAACGCTGCTTGCTTGAGTACGATATATGTAGCTAAACCAAATGCTTTCCCCAGCACAAGCTTAATCATCAGGTAAACGCCGCCTTGAGTTAAGGCAATAGCAAGACCTAGGAGAGCGAGTTCTTCACGCGATCGCAGTCTTTGTGCCATGCAACTTCCTAACACTCCCCCCACTGCACCAGCCAAAAGTGCAACCTGACTAACTTCCAAACTAATTGGTAGCAGTAACAACAGTAGTCCCACTACTGTCACACTCAAGACGGGTCCATAGTAACTACCCAACAATAAACCAACAGCGCTCCAAGTCGTATAGGGAATACCCATTGTTAGCACTACTGGCGTACTTAGGGCAAGCAACAACACCAACAGGCGATCGCTTTGCCGCAATTCGCACTCTCTCCGCCCTTCTATCAAAGCAAAAATGTAAACAGCACCAGTGACAAAACTTCCTAAATGCATCAACAGGAGCCAATTAATCTCCCGACGAATCAGGTGGTAATGCTCCAGCACATCAAAGTCCCATGCAGTAATCTTTTCTCCCTTACGGACAATGACCTGATCTTGCTGCACCGACACCATCACTGGTTTTACAAGCGCAGCAGCCTGTCCAGCTTCTAGTGTCGTTTGTACTAAATCTTTCTTAAGATTTGGTTTAAGTACAGTCAACAATAGTTTGGTAGCCAAGGGTTCGGCATTTTTTGACACCCAAGTCTGTACCTGTAGTCTCACTGCATTCTGCAAAATATTTGACGGTAGTCCGGGGGGTATACCTTGGGTGAGAATCCTTTCGGCACTTTGTTGGATTCCCATTTGGGTTTTTGCCCAATCCTCATCAGACAAGTCGAGTAACGAAGTTTCGTTGTCTGTTGTTTCAAGCTTGATGGTTAAAAGCTGTAAAATTTGGGTGCTGGCTTTAGCATATCCTTGCCGTGCTTGTGAGATTTGTAAGAGCAGTGAGGACCAGTTTTGCTTTGAATTTGAGTGGCGGTAAGCTTCTAATTCCGCCACCGCTTGAGTAAAGTCAGCTTTTTGGGAAAAATCAACTGGTTGTGAGTCTTGGATTCGCAGATGCACAGAATCTGGTCTGTAACCTTCCATCTTAAGTGCTATAACTTTACTTTTATTCGGATGACTCAACAGTCGGGAATTTTGCGCTCTTTTATTTTCTGTAGTTAGTAGCAGCGCTTCCCATTCCCAATTAGAACAGGAGCGCAGGTAATGTTGAGTAGAGAGGGATAATACGAAAGTGTCAAAAAAAGGAAAAGGTTTTACAGAGGAACGAATTTCGTTGCCCTCATCTAAAAGTTCTTGCAAGTTTTGGTTGATTTCTTCATTGATACCCCTATCAACCATTAACACTGGGATCGAACTTGTACTAGCGGCTTGGCGTTGGGCTTCTGTTTTGTTCTTATCTTCGATGAGAGCAGTTGCTGGTGCTTTAATCGTTTGTGGTGCAGTAGTCCCCACGCGAAGCTGAGGCTGATTGTATAACTTGTGTCCTATAACTCCTGTTAAGGACAATACTGCGATCGCAAAAATAACAAGAGTTGGCTTTCTACAAACCCAGCCCAAACCTCCTGCATAAATGCCACGTTTCATTTTTACCGACTTTGCCATTGAGAGCAACGCTCTTCGTGTTCCGTGTCCGTCTTTGTTGCTCGTGGTGGATAAGTACAAACGGCGTAATGAATTGTACCGTTGCCACCATAGAGTCAATTGCTGCATGAAGGATTGCAACAGTGATGCTTGTTTCATCACCTATGACCGCAGTTGCTAACTTTGATCACTTAAAACAAGACAATTTTGAGCCAAACCAAACTTAAAGGCATTTAACTACCTAAAGAATAAAATCGAAGGTTGACTTTGTAAATATTAGTATAAAGGCTGACGATAAAATAAAAGGATTGACCAAGAAGTAATCTAACGAATAACGCGAGGAGCTGCGATCGCCTGTAACGGCAAGTTTGATTGTGCATTGGCACAATCCTCATCTGTGACTTCGTTTGAGTATGAGGTATTGTACACTCCCGACCATACAGCCATAAGTGCGTCAGCCAATTTTAGCATTTGGGACTCGCTAGTAAGTTCAGATGCTTTTGACTTTACTTTCAAAGGTAAAACCTGCCAAGTTACGGGAATGCCGACAGTGCTGTTATAAGCCCCTGACAAAGCACCAGTTATCGCACTTAGACCCGGTAAATCATCTTCATTTTGAGTAGCTTGTAAAACGGAGAGGCGGAAGTCTTCTAAGGTACTAAGAAAGCAGTAAAAAGCCATAGCAATAGTACACCTGTAGTTTTCTTCTCTGATCAACTCGGCTTTTGCTCTTTCTAATCCAGCCTGACAATCCAACAAATAATTAACTTTTAATAATTGTTCTGGCAAACTTGTTGGCGTTTCCCCGATAAAGGAAATCGTTTGGGGGATCAGAGTGACTCTTGAGAGTTTTTCCGTCAGGGACTGAGCGATCGCAAAACTTACTGCTAGTATTTCATCCTGGATCAATGGGTCATTGTGCCATGTGTGGACTACATCCAGCAAGTTTTCTCGCAGTTTAATGATATTTTCGTGAAAAAATAGCGCTAATGGCAGCGTGGCAAGAATAGCGAGTGGCGAGACACTTAATGTGGCGGCTAAGTTAGGAAATTCTTGCTGTTGCTGTTGCCAATTATTTAAATCAACTCTTCCCAAATTAATTAAACTTTCAGCACCCTGAACTGCCATGTCATGCCAATGTATAGACGTTGCATCCAACGCCTCTACATTACCACCAGAGGTGATAATTTCTCCCAACAGTGTTCCCAGGATTGTGCCTTTGAACCTACTTACAAGAGAGTAGCGCATAATAGAAATTATGAATGATGAATTATGGGTTATGAATTATTTAACATTCATAATTCATAACTCATAATTCATCATTCCTTAGATGCTGTACCAAGGCCTGCAAGCCTAATAAATAACTTTGTACACCAAAGCCACTAATTTGCCCAATCGCTACTGGAGCAATGTACGAGTGATGACGAAAATCTTCCCTACGGTAGATGTTACTTAGGTGTACTTCTACTGTCGGTAAGTTTACGGCTGCGATCGCATCCCGCAACGCCACACTTGTATGGGTATATGCGCCAGCGTTGATCACAATTCCTTGGTGATGCGCCAATGCACCATGAATAGCGTCTACCAAAATCCCTTCATGATTTGACTGCATAAAATCTATTTTCGCCTGTAGCTTTAGTCCTTCTGCTTCTAACAGGCGATTAATTTCAACCAGAGTCAGCGAACCATAAATTCCTGGTTCTCTCTGTCCTAGCAAATTCAGGTTTGGTCCATGCAGTACTAGAACGCTTAAGGGGCGCAACGTCATTGACAACACATTTAAGTTCCTATCGCCTGCGCGATCGCTCATTCACTGGAATCGGAATCAGTTCCGGTTCCGGCTCAGGATCGGGCCCCAGTAGGGCTTCAATAAGCTTCCGTGCTAACTCCTTAAGCTTTTCTAGCACCTTTTCTATATAGTCCATTGAACTGACCGCTCCTGAGTTACTACCTCAATTATTGAAGATCAATTACGGAGAAACTAGCCTACTTCCACACTTTGGCTTGAAGCCTACTTGATTCCCACTCCCGGATTCCGGGTATGAGCCACTTTTAAATTGGAGTTGTTCTCCTTGTCTTTCTAGATTATCACATTAATACCCTATAAAACCGCATCCCACTCAGGAGGGTATTTGGTATTAATAAAGAAGTCAGGGATCAAGAATCAGCAGTAGAGACGCGATTAATCGCGTCTCTCTTAGTCATTTTTTTTTAGTAGTGGTTGTTGAGGACTTAGCAGTTGACTTAGTGCTAGAACTTTTTGATTTACTCGTTTTGCTAGTGGATTTCGTGGTTTGTGCTTTGGTTGCTAACAACTCTAACGCCTTAGACAGAGTCATATCTTCAACTGATTGACCTTCGGGAATACTCACATTAGTTTTGCCATGCTTAATGTAAGGACCGTAGGGTCCATTGTATACGTTCACTGGTTCGCCGTCCTCTGGGTGAGAACCTAAATCCTTTAAAGCTGCCTTAGATTTGCTGGTGGTGCGTCCTTTTTTCGGTTCAGACAATAACTCCAAAGCTCGTTCTAAGGAAATTGTCAAGACATCATCACCATCACCTGCCTTGAGGGAACGATAGTCTTTTCCTTCCTTTCCTTGGTCATGAACGACATAAGGACCAAATCGTCCTAAATTCGCTTGGATTTTAGCGCCTGTAATTGGATGAACGCCTAATGTCCGGGGTAGTGCCAACAGACCAACAGCCACATCAAGGGTGACGTTTTCTAGCGTTACACCTTTAGGAAGGGAAGCTTGTTTAGGTTTGGGGTTTGACTCTGACTTCTCCGCCAACTGAACATAAGGACCGTAAGGACCAATTAGGACATAAATTGGTTCGCCAGTTTCTGGATGGATACCTAACTGGTCGGGACCTGTGGTTTTTTGCCGCAGCAGCGTTTCTACGGTTTTAGGATCGAGGTCTGCTGGAGTTAGGTCTTTGGGAATTGACGCTGTGATCAGACCGTCACCATTTTCGACTTCGATGTATGGACCAAATTTGCCTATGCGGACTTTAGCATCTAAGTTTTCCAGTTCTACAGTCCTGGCTGTGTTGGCATCAATTTGGTTTTCCTGTTCCCTGACTAAAGTTTCTAGACCTTTGTCTCCCAGATAGAATTCCCGCAGGTAGGGTAGCCACTCAGCTTCTCCAGTGGAAATGTCATCCAAGGTTTGCTCCATTTTTGAGGTAAAACCGTTATCTACAATGTCAGGAAAGTATTTTTCCAGCAGATCGGTAACGGCAAAAGCGGTGAAGGTGGGCACAAGGGCGTTATTTGTCAATTGAGCGTAACCCTTGTCTATGATGGTGCCAATGATGCTGGCATAAGTGCTAGGACGTCCGATCCCTTCACTTTCCAGGGTTTTCACCAAGGTTGCTTCGGTGTATCTAGCTGGAGGTTGGGTTTCATGACCTAAAGCTTCTATGTCAGTACAGTTTGGGCGATCGCCTACCTTCAGGTTAGGCAGGATGACGTCTTGGTCTTCCAGCGCTGCTTCGGGATCGTCGGAACCTTCGACGTAGGCACGTAAAAACCCTGGAAAGTCAATGCGTTTGCCTGAAGACCGAAAACCGGCATCTTCTACTAACAGCAGCATGGTAATTTGGGTAATGCGGGCGTCAGCCATTTGGCTGGCGACAGTACGCTTCCAAATCAGGTCGTACATTTGCAGTTCCCGACCGCTTAACCCGGTTTCTTGAGGGGTGCGGAAAGTACTACCTGCGGGGCGAATAGCTTCGTGTGCTTCTTGTGCGCCTTTGGATTTAGTAGTGTATTTCTTGGGTTGGGGGCTGAGGTATTGTGTGCCATAAAGTTGTTCTACGCAAGCACGAGCAGCAGCGATCGCCTGATCTGACAAATGCACTGAATCTGTACGCATGTAAGTAATATACCCCTGTTCGTACAAATTCTGCGCAATCCGCATTGTATCCCGTGCTGACAAGCGTAGTTTGCGGTTAGATTCTTGTTGCAGGGTAGAGGTTGTAAATGGTGGCGCTGGTTTACGTGTCACAGGACGTTCTTCAATGTCTGTGACTTGCCAATTTTTCCCACCTAAGCGTTCCTTCAGGGCTAGTGCTTCTGCTTCCTTTAGTAAGACAACGCGGCGATCTTGGGCAATTTGTCCAGTAGCTGAGTCAAAATCGCTACCAATTGCCACCTTGGTTCCTCCCAGTGTTACCAATTGGGCGGTAAAGCTTAGGGAGGCGGGGGAAGTAGGGGAAGTAGGGGAGGTAGAAACTCCCCCTACTCCCCTTACTCCCTCATCTCCCCCTACTCTTTCCTCCGGAGGGGTTAAAGTTGCCTTAAGATCCCAGTATGCACCTTGGCGGAAGGCACGGCGTTGGCGTTCCCGAGTCACCAAAAGCCGCACCGAAACAGATTGCACCCGCCCAGCAGACAATCCCCAAGCGATTTTCTTCCATAGCAGAGGTGATAGGGTATAGCCCACAAGTCGATCTAAAATTCGCCGTGTTTCTTGGGCATGAACCAATTGCTCATCAATTTCACGACAGTTTTTTAAGGCTTTTTTGATCGCCTCTTGGGTAATTTCGTGAAACACCATTCGCTTGGTAGGAACTTTTGGCTTCAGTAACTGGTATAAATGCCAACTGATACTTTCCCCTTCCCGGTCTTCGTCCGTCGCCAGGATCAGTTCATCTACATCTTTAAGGGCTTCTTTGAGCTGGCTGACAATTTTCTTTTTATCTTTAGGGACTACATACAGGGGTTCAAAGTCGGCGTCTACATTCACCCCTAGCTGCGCCCATTTTTCCCCTTTAACCGTAGCGGGAATTTCACTAGCCGACTGGGGAAGGTCACGTACATGACCCATAGACGCTTCCACCCGATAGTCTCTTGGTAGGTAATTACGAATGGTACGAGCTTTGGTCGGAGATTCGACGATGACAAGAGTTGACATGTAAATTTCAAAAAAAAGAATAGCTGCTAAGCTAAACAGTCGGGTTGATTTAATCGAGCGCGAGATGTCAAGCTAAAATTTCACGCTAAAGCACGTGATTTCATCCTCACACAAACTGCCAGAATTGGCGCGTGCATTTCCTTTAACTTTGGGTACATGAGATCCAGCACTACAAGCAGAGAGAATTTAAGCTTTGTTGGTTTCCCAAGCTACAGGCGAAAAGCCTCATCTACCCTAGGTTTCTCCCCATTCTTAGCCTCTAACAGTAGGTAAATCCTAAAGTCGGGAAGAGTTGGGGAGGCAGGAGTGTGAACTTCTAGTTATTTCAATCTTTAACTTATCTCAGGCATAATTGGCGAGTGCAGTTTTCAAAATCTCCCTCAAGATTAATAAGTTGGTCGCGTTCTTAAACTCAAATATGTAAAGTTTTGCTTTGAGTAAGGGTTTGTTAACTTACCCTTACCCTATAGCGCAATTCGCGGCTCAAGTATAGCAATCCTATTACATAGGTGAAAATTCCAAAAATACACGTAGAGTGGGCACTGCCCACC
>CAZZYE010000062.1:0-2863 GCA_964658145.1 uncultured Stigonema sp. | reverse complement strand
AACGCGCGAAAATTTTGTTGAATTTTCGAGATTTTACCTTCTCCCAAGGGGAGACGCTGCGCGAACGTGTCCTTCGTGTCTTCGCGGTTCAAAACAAATTTTAAACCACGTTCGCCGTTAGGCGTACCGAAAGCAAGACACGAAGGACAAGGGAGAGATCTTCGTTTTTTAACTTACACTTTGACAGGGCGCTTGTGGGCAGTGCCCACCCTACACCACTTAAAATTTTTCACAAATCATTTAGGAATGCTATAGTTCCGGCAAGCAACAAGAAAAAATTAATGCAAAATTTCAATAAGCAGGCTTTTTTTTTGAAGAGGAATCATGCTACTATAACTTAGGAGAAGTAGATTCGGCCTAATGACCCTTGTTTGTATTAATAACTGCAAGCTGCTCTCCGAATAAACATCTCTACATTATCGGATTCTGGAGAGTTTCATGTCTATCTACGTAGGTAACCTATCCTACAACGTCACCCAAGACGAGATCACTCAGGTATTTTCAGAGTACGGCGCTGTGAAGCGAGTACAAATACCCACCGATAGGGAAACTGGTCGCGCACGGGGCTTTGGTTTCGTAGAAATGGAATCTGAAGCTGCAGAAGACGCCGCAATTAATGCTCTTGATGGTGCTGAGTGGATGGGGCGAGTAATGAAAGTTAATAAAGCTAGACCACGGGAGGAAAGACCTAGTCGCTCTGGCGGTGGTAGCTGGGGTAACAAAAATAGCGAGGGTGGATACTCTAGTAGACGCTATTAAGTCTTGAATTTATCGAGCGGGTAAAGCTTAAAAGTTTGTTAAGGCAAGACCGCAAAATAAATTATCTAATATTGTGGGGTGGGCATCCTGCCCGCCCAGTTCATAGGACGCAAAGGATGCCCATCCCACAAGAAATAGTTGGATATTTTTTTACTTGGAAATCCTTAAGGGAATACCAAAAAATAAATTATCCACTCTTCGGTAGGGTATGTTAGGGCTACTGCATTTTAGATGTTGCGGTGCGTTACGACGTTCCGTAAGAGCGCACCCTACACTCATTGGCTATTTTTCTTAGGTGGAAGTTCCTAACAATTTAATTAAGCAATGGCAGTTTAGAAAATATCTGAACTGTTGATTTTTAAGTAAGCAGTTCAGTTAACAACTGAACTGCTTAATTTTTTATTAAAATTACTTGGAAATTGGAAATTGGGAATTGGGCATAGGGCATGCTTAAAAAACAGGTTAATGCAACTCAAACAAAAGACAATAGAATTAACACAGTTGGACCATTAATGCCTAATAGCCAAAACCTATATAGCTCATGGATTTTGCTAACCTTGCATCCCAGTTAAATGCTGGAACGATCCTGCCAGAGGGGATTGTGACGATCACCCTGTTGGGAGTTTTGATTGTTGACTTGATTTTGGGGCGTAAATCCTCGCGCTGGATAGGGTATCTAGCGATCGCAGGGTTATTTGCTTCTATTGTCGCCCTATATTTTCAATGGGATAACACCAATCCCATGTTCTTCGGTGATTCCTTCAATAGTGACGACCTTAGTATCGTCTTTCGTGGGATCGTGGCTTTGTCTAGTGCTGTCACTATTTTGATGTCGATTCGCTACATCGAACAAAGTGGTACGGCTTTAGCCGAATTCATAGCGATTTTACTAAGTGCTACCTTAGGAGGAATGTTTTTATCCGGGGCTAGTGAGTTGGTGATGATTTTCATCTCTCTAGAAACCCTGAGTATATCTTCTTATTTGCTCACAGGTTATACTAAGCGTGACCCTCGCTCGAATGAAGCGGCGCTGAAATATCTGTTGATTGGCGCTTCGAGTACAGCAGTGTTTTTGTATGGGGTTTCACTGCTTTACGGTCTATCAGGTGGACAGACTAGACTGAGTGCGATCGCCAATGGCATTGCTATAGCGGATGTTGGTCAATCCTTAGGCTTAGTAATTGCTCTGGTTTTTGTGATTGCAGGTATTGGCTTCAAAATCTCTGCTGCACCCTTCCATCAGTGGGCGCCAGACGTTTACGAAGGTGCTCCTACCCCAGTGATTGCCTTTTTATCTGTCGGTTCCAAAGCAGCTGGATTTGCCCTAGCTATCCGCTTGCTGACAACAGCCTTCCCCCTCGTTATTGACGAATGGAAGTTTGTCTTCACCGCCCTCGCCGTTCTGAGCATGATTTTGGGTAACGTAGTCGCCCTAACCCAAACCTGCATGAAACGGATGTTGGCTTATTCTTCTATTGCTCAAGCCGGGTTCATCATGATTGGCTTTGTTGCTGGAACACAAGCAGGATATGCCAGCATGATATTTTATCTCTTGGTCTACCTGTTTATGAACTTGTGCGGCTTTACCTGCGTGATTCTGTTCTCCCTGCGCACAGGAACCGACCAGATTAGCGAGTACTCCGGATTGTATCAGAAAGACCCACTCCTGACTCTGGGATTGAGCATTTCCCTGCTTTCCTTAGGAGGAATTCCGCCACTAGCTGGATTTTTCGGGAAGATTTACTTGTTCTGGGCTGGTTGGCAAGCAGGAGAATACGGCTTAGTCTTGCTAGGATTAGTGACGACAGTCGTCTCCATCTACTACTACATCCGCGTAGTCAGGATGATGGTGGTCAAAGAACCCCAAGAAATGTCCGACGTAGTGAAGAATTATCCCGAAGTGCGTTGGAATTTACCAGGGTTTAGACCTTTGCAGGTAGGATTGGTAGCGACTTTAATCGCCACTTCCATTGCAGGCATTTTGTCGAATCCTTTGTTTACACTGGCTAACAATTCCATTGTCAATACACCAATCTTGCACCCAACAGCACTTGTTAGTTCTCAGCTAATGGGTAATAGGTAATGGGTAATTGCTAATTGCTAA
>CAZZYE010000061.1:1805-16421 GCA_964658145.1 uncultured Stigonema sp. | reverse complement strand
CTACTCCCTACTCCCTACTCCCCACTCCCCATTCTTCAACTGCTACGACTGAAAAACACAGCAGCAATGATAATTAAACCTAAAAGCGCCAAAGGTATCCAGAGATTAGGGAGATCGGACAGACTCATAACAATTCCAGTATCTCATCACTAGTAATTATATTATTGACAAAATGAACAATATGTGAATTAAGAACACCCCACGGGCGGCACGCTAGCCGTTATGCATGGAACAAACACCACCATTCCCCCTCCCGTGTTTCTTGAGAACACAGACAAGCGATCGGTAAAATGTGGGAATAGTATTCTTTAAAACTCAAGATGGCTAACATCGTCAAACAGCCGTGCGATGAAGGAGTGATTCGCTCAGCACCATGCACTGTCCCTTGCTCTAGAAATGTTGGACGGTGGGTGCTAGCGGCAACTATCCTGGGTTCGAGCATGGCGATGATTGATGGTACGGTCGTTAATGTGGCACTTCCGGTATTGCAATCAGAGTTAAAAGCAACCTCTACCGACGTCCAGTGGATTGTTGAGTCCTATGCACTGTTTCTTGCAGCATTAATTTTGGTAGGTGGGTCATTGGGCGATCGCTTCGGGCGCAGAAGTATCTTTGCTTGCGGTATTGCCCTCTTCACCTTAGCTTCGGTGTGGTGCGGTCTGGTTCCAAACGTCAATCAGCTAATCATTGCCAGGGCAGTTCAAGGAATTGGCGGTGCATTGCTAGTTCCCGGCAGTTTAGCAATTATTAGTGCCTCGTTTAGCGAAGAACAACGTGGGCAAGCGATTGGTACTTGGTCGGGTTTCACAGCCATTACCTCGGCACTGGGTCCGGTTATGGGTGGTTGGTTAGTGGAGAATATTTCTTGGCGCTGGATCTTTTTTCTCAATTTGCCGCTAGCTGCGATCGTACTGAGTATTTTGTTTTGGCACGTACCTGAAAGCCGCAATGCAGATTCTGCAAGACTTGATTGGTGGGGAGCAGCTTTGGTGACTCTTGGTTTGGGGGTGTTCGTGTACGGGCTGATTGAATCGTCTCACTTGGGATTGCTTCATCCTGTAGTTATCAGCTGCTTAGCAGTTGGCACACTCATCTTGAGTGCATTTATTTTTGTCGAAGCAAATAACCGCGCCCCAATGATGCCTTTATCTTTATTTAAATCGCGTACCTTTAGCGGTGCAAATTTGCTCACACTGCTCCTTTACTCGGCTTTGGGCGGGGTGTTTTACTTTGTCCCGTTCAATCTGATTCAAGTGCAGGGCTACTCGACTACAGCTGCTGGCGCGGTATTCCTGCCGTTTATTTTAATTATGTTCCTGCTTTCTCGCTGGTCCGGGGGATTGGTGAGTCGCTACGGCGCAAAGTTACCCTTGACAATTGGTCCGGTAATCGCTGCCTTTGGGTTCTCCTTGTTTGCTGTCCCAAGCGTTGGTGGGAGTTACTGGACAACGTTTTTCCCGGCGATCGCAGTACTGGGTTTGGGTATGGCAATGAGTGTTGCCCCTTTGACAACAACGGTAATGGGTGCGGTAAGGCAACGCCAAGCTGGCATTGCAAGTGGAATTAACAACGCTGTTGCTCGCACTGCTGGGTTACTAGGAATTGCAGTCCTGAATATCTTTGTCTTCAATGTTTTCAATCACAGTCTCAATCAGCGAATGACGGCGCTCTTAATACCACTCGAAGTCCAAAAACTACTAGACAATCAACGCATCAAACTAGCGGGTGCGGAAGTTCCTACCAATGTGAGTGCCTTACTCCTTCCAAAGTTAAAAGGCGCGATCGCTCTTGCATTTGTAGATAGCTTTCGCTTGGTGATGTTTATTGGTGTTGGGCTAGCTTTGGCAAGTGCGATCGTCGCTTTATTGATGATTAAGAAGCAACCAAAAGCAGTTTAAATATCGCAAGGGGTTTTTTCCGAATATGAAGATTTTCTTAGAAACAGAGCGATTAATTCTGCGTCAATTGACAGAAGATGATGCTGATAACTTGTTTGAGCTAGACAGCGATCCTGAAGTCGTCCGTTTTACACCAGATGCAGGTAAGCCAAAAGATTACACAGTCATTCAAACCCAAATTATACCTAAGTTTTTTGCCTACTACGAACAATACAATGGTTACGGAGTCTGGGCAGCAATTGAAAAATCGAGTCAAGCATTCATTGGTTGGTTCTTCTTTAGACCCGTAGTACAAGCGCTGTACTTCGATCCTGCATTAGCTAACGAGAGTGACGTTGAAATAGGATATCGCTTGCGAAAAGCTGCTTGGGGGAAAGGTTACGCAACCGAAGGGTCTAAAGCACTGATTTTAAAGGGATTCTCGCAGTTGGGAACGCAGCGTGTTGTAGCCGTTGCTTTGGCTGCAAATTTGGCTTCGATTCGAGTACTGGAAAAAGCTGGTTTGAAACTAGAGAATAGATTCGTTTATGAAGGTCTTGGTCAAGAGATTGTAATATACGCCCTTAATAGAACGGACTGGTTTACAGCCAATTCCAAATGATTAGACCACAAATTGTAGGTGGGGCTACGCCCTACAAAAGCATATATGTACGGAGCTTTTTGAAAAATCAAATATTAGTCCTATAGCTGTTCTCCATTTAGTGTCATTTGTAGGGGCACAGCATTGCTGTGCCCCTACCGCCGTAGTGTGTGTAACCAAGAATCGCTATAAAATCTTCGATAAAAACGTTGATCGGGCTAGAGACCAGGCATACTGATATAACCCGGAAGCTGCTTGATACGCTCAATCCAAGCAATTACATTTGGATACGCTTCTAAAGAAACTTTGCCATCTGGTGCTAGCCCAACGTATGGGTAGCAGGCAACATCTGCAATTGTTGGGCGATCGCACTCCAGCCACTTCCGCTCACCCAAGTGTTTATCTAAGACTTGGAGTACTTGATGTGCTTTCTTCTGAGCCTGATCTATGTCTACTTTGGCATTCAACAGGTAGTACAGCCTTGCCGCTGACAGACCATGTTGAATGTCATTAGCAGCAGTTGATAACCACTGCACCACTTTAGCCATTGGCTCAGCTTCTAAGGGGAACCAATCTTCACCACCATAACGCCGTGCTAGGTAAACGAGAATCGCCTGAGCATCCCGAATCACCACCTCACCATCCATTAGAACGGGGACTTGTCCTAGGGGGTTCATCTCTAGAAATTGTGGAGATTTGTGCTCGCCTTCTTGCAAACGCACAGGCACAAGCTCATGCTCTAACCTCAACAGCGACAACATCAGCCGAGCCTTATGGCAGTTTCCAGACAGCGCCGCGTCGTATAATTCTAGCATTGCTTTCTCCTAAATAATTGCATTTTTCGCTATAATACATGCTATAGCAGTCCTAAACTCCCTCATAACCATAGCGCCGAAATATATCCAGCAATTGGGGAATTACTGCGTCTTTGGACATTCACTCACCAATGGAAAAATTTTGGCTCCTCTGCTTAATATTGTACAGAACGTTCGGTAAAATATCTTACTAACCGTTTGGTACAAAAGCAACCGCAGCAACGCGAGTGTAGAAGCGCTAAAGATACGAAAGATGTACCGACATGCTATTTTGATATCGCTTTCAGGGATAATTCCTTTTAGATAGCAGCCTGAGCGGAGAAACCTACCATGACATCTCCAGAAATAGTGATATGGCTAACTGAACGCACAGCTTTAGGAATTTTGTCGCCTGCGCCCTTGAGTGCGATCGCTCAAGTCATTGAACAACAAGTGGTGCCAGCCAACCACCGTCTAGTTACTGAAGGTACACCTCCAGAAGCACTATATATTCTTCTAGAAGGTAAGCTAGAAAGCGATAGCAGCAATCAAACCAACCCAGCCTTAGCTATTGGTTTCCTCCCCGGAGCAGTCATTCACCTACAAGAACTACTGTTGGATGAGTTGGCTCAGCGTACAATTACTACTGTAACAGAATGCCACTTATGGGTTGTGCCTGCTGCTAACTTTCGGGAAATCGCCACCCAATACCCTGAAATTAATCAGGCTGTTTCCCGCCAGATGGCTCAAGAATTGGCGCAACTAACATCTGCCCTCACCTATGAACAAGAACGTTCCATAGCCTTGCGACCCTATTTAGTCACAAAGGCGCAACGCGGAATCGTGGGGACAAGTCGCTATGCAGTGCGTCTGCGAGAGGAAATTAGAAAAGCTGCGACAGAACGCCAGTCAGTAATGATTTTTGGGGAACCAGGATTAGAAAAAGACAACATAGCTGCCTTGATCCATTTTGGTTCGACAAAGCGGCGAGAACCAATTATTAAAGTTGACTGTGGTATTCTTCAGACTAGCGGTGCAGATTTGTTTGGTCGCGCCGGGGGTAAACCAGGACTGCTGGAATGGTTGGGGGAAGGCACTTTAGTTCTCAACAACATTCAAGACACACCCTCAGAATTGTTGCCATCTTTGGCTAAATTAATACAAAATAACACGTATAATCCCGTAACTCGTTCAGGAGAACCAACCGCCGAACCTCGCGTCAGTCAAGCCCGGTTATTAATAGTTTCGGAAAAAACTCAGCCGAAAATAGAGCGTACTGTCGGTCACATCATCAAAGTACCACCGCTACGAGTGCGAAAAACTGATATCAAAGCGCAGGTGGAATACTACATTAGTCTCTACTGTCAGGCAAGAGGTCTTCCTAAACCTAAAATTACACCAGAAGCTTTACGCCGCTTGCAGTCGTATGATTTTCCTGGCAACCTCAAAGAGTTGCAAAATTTGGTGGAACGGGCGATTGTGCAAGCAGGGGAGGAAAAAGAACTCACAGAAGAAATTTTCTGGCCTGCCCAAACCAAGAAAAAGCAATTTCGCGTGAATCTTTTGAATGCCTATCCTGGGTTACGGCGTTTTCTACGTAGTCCTTGGTGGCCAGATCGGATTAACTATGGTTTTACTTTAACTGCGTTTGCCATTACTGTTGGGGTGCTGTTTGTTGGTCCGCAAACTCGCGATCGCAACTTTGCTTTAAATCTATTTTGGGCTTGGTGGTGGCCAATCAACCTGCTGGCATTTCCTTTTTTAGGTCGCGTTTGGTGTGCCGTCTGTCCCTTCATGATTTACGGGGAAGTGACGCAAAAGCTATCTTTGTGGCTGGTTCCTCGACAACTTAAACGCTGGCCTAGACAAGAAGCTGAAAAATGGGGTGGATGGTTTCTGTTTGGGCTGTTTACGCTGATTTTCTTGTGGGAAGAACTCTGGGACTTAGAAAATACTGCCTACCTCTCTGCTTGTTTGCTGCTGTTAATTACCGCCGGGGCGATGATTTTCTCTGCTATTTTTGAGCGGCGGTTTTGGTGTCGGTATCTTTGCCCTATTGGTGGGATGAATGGTTTATTTGCCAAATTATCGATGACTGAACTACGGGCACAACAGGGCATCTGTTCTGCCACTTGCACCACGTATCAATGCTACAAAGGTGGACCCCAAAAAGGTGAGGGGATGGAAACTGGAGGGTGTCCGTTGTACTCTCACCCCGCGCAGTTGGAAGATAACAGAGACTGTGTGCTGTGCATGACTTGTCTTAAAGCCTGTCCCCACCGTTCTGTAGAGTTGAATTTACGTCCCCCTGGAATTGAACTGTGGACAACTCATGTACCTCACAGTTATGAAGTGGCACTGTTGTTTTTACTATTAGGTGGAGTGTATCTCCATCATTTACCCCAGTTGCAATCTTGGTTGGGATTACAACTGGATTTAACACAGTTTTTCCCCCACTTGGGGTTATCACTCCTAGCTTTGATTATCCCTGCTGCTGTGCCAATTGCAGTATATGGCTTGATGCAAGTTTTTTACTGGTTAAATAATAAAATCCAAAATCCAAAATTGCTCACCATTGCAAGCGTTGCGCGGCAACCTAAAATTCAAAATCGCTGTAAGCCGCGACCATTTGTAGAGCTTGCCTATGGCTACTTACCATTAGTGTTGGGTGGTAATTTGGCTCACTATCTACGTTTGGGCTTGGGGGAAGGAGGGCGGATTTTACCTGTAACTTTTGCTACTTTTGGTCTTACAGGTGAGCAATTACCTGTATTAGTGGCTCATCCAGCTGTGATTGACTTTTTGCAGGGTGCTACTCTAATTTTTTCAGTTTTGCTAACTGTAGTGTTAACGCAAAAAATTGCTCGTCAACCGATGCGATCGCAAATGATGCAACATTTAGCAGCAATAGGTTTAGGAGTAAGTCTGTGGACTCTTATCGTATCTGCCTAATAACAATTAACAATTAAGGCGTCAAAACCGTGAGGTAGTGCTGGTAGGTCATTTTGCGAATATCGTGTTAGCGGTCAGTACCAGACTAGCAATTACCAAAGCTCTTGCTATACCACCGAATTACAGGATGGTATGGTTGAGTATTTGGATGAAATTTTAGAATAGGGCTATTCTAGAATTAGCGTTAACGAAAGTGGTTGATTAAAAGAGAACTGGTAATGAGTGATTACGAACATTGCCCCCAGTGTGGCGCGAACCTAAATTTACAAAAGAATACATATTATGACTCAAGCCTTATCTAAAACCAAACTAGTAACCTTTGAAGAATTCATTGCTTGGTATCCGGAAAATTCAGAACGTCGTTATGAGCTACATGATGGAGTGATTGTAGAGATGGCTTTACCAAAAGGGAAGCACGAAAGGGTTGCTGGATTTTTAGCAAGAAAACTGACTGTGGAATTTGACCGATTAAACCTACCGTACTTCATACCAAAAACTGTAATCATCAAACCACCTCTTCAGGAGTCTGGATATTCTCCAGATGTGTTGGTATTAAACAACGACAATCTTGTAAATGAGCCTGTATGGGAAGATGAATCATTCATTACGGCTGCTGCATCAATAGCTTTATTGATTGAAGTCGTTAGTACTAATTGGCGTGATGATTATCTCAAAAAGTACGCTGATTATGAGGAAATGGGAATAAATGAGTACTGGATTGTTGATTATGCTGCTTTAGGCGGTAGGGAGTTCATCGGTAATCCAAAGCAACCTACTATCTTGGTTTGCTCATTGGATGAAGGTGAGTATCGGGTTAGTAAGTTTCGAGGTGATGACCGTATCGTATCTTCCACATTCCCAGAGTTAAACCTGACTGCTCAACAGATTTTCAATGCTGCTATTTCTCCACTCTAGAAGGCTAAAAATGCGGCTATATAGCAGTGCTTGAGGAATTAGTTCGTGAAAAGGATGAAGGTCTGAGGTTTGTTCAAAAAAATTTGCTGTTCAAATTTTGTTAAAATTGTCTCAAGCCTTCCCCAAGTATTACACGGTATCACCACCATCAGATCCACAATCACGTTGAAACCTTACACCGTAAGGCATTAATTCCTCTTGCCCTTCAACAATGAGCGAACGTACAGTTTGGAGGCGCTGATTTGTGAATTATACCCTTTCTCCAAAAAATGACTACAAATGTTCTTGGCTTGTAGAACCCGCGTCACATTGTAAGGGCGGGGATACCCCGCCCCTACGGTTATATTGTGGTCAACCTGAATGAAATCCGCTCTCCAGTGCTTACTACGAACAATGTGTAGCTCTAATTTTGAGAATCAGTATTACGCACCGATCGCTTTCAATACCAAACATAAAGCCGTACAGTGCTAAAAGTAAAGATGGAAATGTGTACTTTAGTAGCATTTGTCCGGATTATATTGTATTTTCTTGTAAAAATAATAAATACAATTGACAAATTTTTAAATTTCTATAATTACCGCTATCCGTGTAATTTTGCTATATTCTAGCAACTTAAAAGGCATGATTAACATCTTGACGAATTATCAGTAATTCTAACTCCTATGAAGTTACACGACCCCTACTACTCAATTAATAACTGGAAAGCACAGATTGACGACGATACTGTTATCCTAGATCCATTAAGGCAAGGAAAAGGTTTCTTTGTAGTAGAAGGGTGGAATCCAACGGGAGAGTATTGCATTTACAATCAATTGTTTGATACTCTCCAAAAGGCTCAAGCGTGGATTTTAAGCTTAGACCAAAGAACTGAGACTATGATTTGCGATGCTGTCAGCGCTCGTATATTTATATGTTTCGATGGCAGCTATTGGTGGAGTACTCCAGCAACAGTAGAACAAGGACAAACACCTTGCTATCACCATTTACCTGTTGTTAAAGATATGAAGCACGCCAAGATAATGGTTAAGAAAGTCTTGGAAAACTTCAACCAAAATCATGATAGCCTAAAACCTAATAATTTAATTCATCAACAAACTTCTACGTCTTTTACCAAACTAAGAAAAAGTAAATTGCTGAAATCTTTTTATACTATGATTTTTGGTGAATTTACCATTTCCAGAAGTGACAAAAGAGGGTAAAGGGGGGAAGTCAAATGAGCCGCCTACCATTGCTAGATCCAAATCGTTCGTATACTTTTAGTAATTACTTTGAGCTAGGGTTTGCGGTTGACGATTTAGTTGCTGAATTTGGGTATTCGTTTGCACGTAAATTTCTCGATTTGCCGCAATATTCCGGCACATTAGACCGAATTACCGACCTTAAGCAGCGGATTGAAGAAGTGTTGCCGTATGTGGATTTGGAGAACGAAGCTACACGCCGAGAAATGTTAATTGCGCCAGTTGTCACCGATTTAATCCACTATTCCCGCGCTAAATTACGAATTGAATACAGTATCAAAGTTGATAATAAGCTTCAGGGTAATTTGGATTATTACCTACGAACACAGACTAATTTAATTGTGATTGAAGCTAAGCAAGCAGATATAAACAGGGGATTTACACAACTCGCGACTGAGATGATAGCCCTTGACAGGTGGACTGATTCCACCCAAACAGAAATATTGGGAGCAGTAACGACAGGTAATGTTTGGCAATTTGGCATATTGTACCGACAGACACAGCTGATTGAGCAAGCGATCAACCTTTACCGAGTCACCGAAGAGTTAGAAGTGGTGATCAGGATTTTGCTAGCCGCACTTATGAATGATACCAAGTTGGCATAAGTAGTGCTGAAAATCCTTTGTGGCGTAGCGCAATCATCTTTCTTAGCGTCCAAGGCATCTGCAGTCGCCTAGTAGCGGGAAACACTCATAATGCGCGCTGCCTTGTCTTGGCGGTTTATTAAATAGGTATTCTACCCTTCGGGAACGCCTAACGGCGAACGGGCGGCAAGGGAGTAGCTATCCGCCAGGAGATTTATTTCCAGGTGACACATATTGCAGTAGGTTTGGAAACACCTAAAACCACTGAAAAGGTAATATCAGTAGATTTAACGAAGCAATCTGTAAATATTTTGCCTTATAAACGTTATTGAGTAACCTAGCGTGAGGGTGAAGGGTGCAGAATTTCTTGGATTGGCTGATAGCAGGTTCACTTACATTAGCGGTAGGTGCAACAGCATCCTTTGTTATCCCAGGAGGAGGGGCTGGTGGAGCTTTGCTAGGAAGCACTACAGGAGCGGTTCTGGGAGCAGCTATTTCGAGTAAACGACAAGACGATAAACAACAGAAAACAGAGATTCAGTTAAAGATGCTCCAGGAGCAGTTAGCTAAACAAGACGAATTGCAAAAGTTAAATACACAACTGACAATCCTGAAACCACAGGTGGCTCAACTCCGAAAGGAGCAAGCAGCACTAGCAGCAATTGAAGGGCAATTTGTTCAAAAGCAAGCAGAATTGCAGCACCTTGAGCAGAAACTGACAACCCTCAATCAGCAAGGGGGAGAACTAGAACGGCGAATTGCTGTAATAAACCAACAACAACCTAACTTATCTACCCTTGAACAACTGCAAGTACAAATTGAGCAGTTCAAGCTTGATAAAAGTGGCTTAGAAGGTCAAATTAATGCTCTAAGTTCTCAGATTGAGTCTCTGGAAGCACAAAAGCGATCGCTCCTCAGCATTGAGTCAGAATTTGTTGCTAAAACAACACAGTTAAACTTACTCAACAAACAGATCCAACATTTAGAAACTAAATCTCAGCAACTAGAACAACGAGCAGTTGAACTGGAATTGTTACGATCTACCTATGATGGGCTGTTCAGCCAGAAACAAAGCTTTGAAGAACGAGTTAATCAGCTAAAACCAGAAATAGACAGACTAGAAGCTGAAAAACAACGCATTTTGCAAGCAATTCAACAAAATCAGTTAGAGTACCAAAAGATTGAAGAATTGCACCAAAAATTGCATAGTTTGAAAATTGAAATTAGGGGTAAAGAGTCGCAATTAAGGGAACTGGAAAGAGAAATTCAGCATTTGAATGGTGTTAAAGCTGAAATCGAAGAAAATAACGCTCGTCTAAAGCAAGAAAAAGAGGAACTGCTTGCAGAAATTAGACGCTTGAAGGGAGAAATAGACAATCTGGAAAACAGCGCCACAGTAGCATTACGTTCTTTGAGAGAACCACTCTGGTTAATCCCACCAGACAACAAGATGAATCTCAGTAAGACTACGCAAGACGAACAGCGTTTTTTGGAAAATTTTATCAGCTATATTCAGTCTCAGGGATTAGCTTTTCCAAAGCGAGTCATTCAAGCTTTCCATACCTCGCTGAAAGTACAGGATATTTCAGCTTTAGTTATCTTAGCTGGAATTAGCGGCACAGGCAAAAGCGAACTGCCACAGCGGTACGCTGATTTCGTTGGGGCGCAGTTGTTAACTCTGGCTGTACAGCCTCGCTGGGATTCTCCTCAAGATTTGCAAGGCTTTTATAACTATGTGGAGAAAAAGTTTAAGCCGACTGATTTAATGCGTGGACTGTATCAATATAATCACGATTCAGCGATGAAGGACAGAATGGTGATTGTACTGCTGGATGAGATGAATTTGGCGCGTGTTGAATATTACTTTAGTGAGTTCCTTTCTAAATTAGAAACTCGTCGCAGCCGTCCAACTTATTTAGAAATCGACGTTGGTAGCTTACCACTCAAAGATGATGAACGTAAGCTAAAAATTCCCCAGCAGTTCTTGTTTGTGGGAACAATGAATGAGGATGAAACTACCCAGTCTTTATCAGATAAGGTACTAGACAGAGCCAATGTTATCACTTTTGGTAAACCACAAAAACTGCAATTGCGTCAAGATAATCAAAGTCAAAATGGCAATACTAGATCTTCAGGATACTTGACTTACTCAGATTTTCAGACATGGACAAGAAAGCCTGAATCCAATTCTCAAGTTGTAGAGAAGGTTAAATCTTATCTTGATAGAACGAATCAAGTGATGGAAAAAATGGGGCATCCTTTTGCCCACCGCGTTTATCAGTCGATTACTCAGTATGTAGTGAATTATCCAGTGGTATCAGGAGACTTTAAGTTTGCACTTGCAGATCAATTTGGGCAGAAACTTTTACCCAAGTTGCGGGGAGTGATGATTGATGAAGTTCACGAAGAGTTGGAAACACTAGAGGGAATTATTGCAGAGATTGGTGATTCTCCCTTGATAGAAGCGTTTATTAAAGCCCGTGAAGGGCGTTACGGACAATTTCATTGGCAAGGATTAGTTTATCAGGATGAGCCAGCAAAATGAGACTTTATCCTAGCCTATTTGCTTATTTGAATAACTGTCAGCCTGTTCCAGAAAGTACTCTGTTACATGCAAGCGATCGCCCAATAATTGCTCTAGATTCACAAGAGGATTTTTCCGGTCAACCTTTTTTAATTCCTCTTAGTGATGGAGTCTATGAAATTGCTTTTCCTTATCTAAAACCAACGGATGTAGAGTACATCTTTAATTTATCTATTAGTAGTCAACTATATAGGTTGCGTGTCACCGATGAAGTTTTAGATTTAGACACTATTAAGGAAGAGAACGAATTACAAGAGTGGGAAAACAAATTAGGAGAGCGTTTGGATAGTACAACGACTCTTTTAATTCGGCTTTTTATTGGTATGTTTACAAGTTTCTTCGGATATCAGAAGACAAGACAGCCGACTATTCTATTAACCCAGTTAGAGGAGAAGTTAGACAAAGTTAAGGTTGATGAGGCGAATCTTCCTATAGTTATTAGCCTTGAACGGCGATATCAACTTCGACGCAAGTTAGAAGCGATCGCCTCTAAACTCCGCTATCAACTTAGAAGGCAAGCAGAACTCATGCCTGTGGGTAGAATTCAAGAAATGGATTCCTATTGCCTTAGAGATTATATCCGCCGCCCTGGTATAACCGCTGTGGAAAAGGCAGGAGCAAAGCAAGAGTTAATGGCAATTCAGCGCTATCAAGATTTTAACACGCCTGAAAACAAGTTTCTTGTTCATTTCAGTCAGATTTTATATTTCAATTGTTATCGATATGAGAGGAGTAGTGCGACGCAACATAGAGTAGAAGTCCAAAAATTTCGTTTAGTTATCGATTTGTTTAAGCAACAACCAGTAGTACAGAAAATTAAAGACAGACAATACCAATTTACTAAGCCCAACTATGTTTTACAGCAAAACCCCATATATAGAAGTTTCTATAAAGCTTATTTAGAATATCTTCATAAAAGAGATGAAAAAGAGCGTATTTGGTCATTTCGCAATCAATTACTAGCTGACACTGTCTATATTTGTTTAACAGCAGCGCTGCTACGCTTTGAAGGAATAGGAGTAGATGCACTCTCTAGTATTCCTGGTAGTAACAGTCCAGATAAAGGACGTTATATCCAAGTTGAAAGTAGCATTAAAGCTAGGATATTTCTGCAAAATCAAGTTTACGTGTTCAGTTTGCTCAAGCCTGATAAGGTGCTCCTAAGCGATTGGCTGCTGACATGGGAAATTCACCAATTAGACTCAAAAGAGTTAGAAACTAAACGGTTTACCTTACCCATTTGGGTGTTTTGGTATCGCTCGAACGATCAGGCGATCGCACAATTATATAGATATTTACAAGATCAACAATATTTCCAGAAGGGATTGGTGTTTTATTTACAAGTTCCTCCGAACAGTTCCTCGCCCGTAGGTAAAATACAAAGTTTTTCTCAAGGGAAGTTATTGCTTTGTCAATTACCCGATCCCATAACAGCACAAGGATTTTCCAACACTGTTGCTTTCATGGCACATCTGATTAAATCAGCAGTGGAGTCTCCGTTATGAATGAGCAACAATTTTGGTCCCAACTGCAACAATTAATCTACCCGTCAGAAATTGCCCAAGCGCAATGGGAGAGATTAATACAGCTTCACGCTTCTCCACCGCTAGCAACTCAATTAATTATCCAGACGGTTTGTAACGGTGCTGTTTATTTGACAGAAAGATCGCCCTTAAATTTTCCCACTATCACCCCGGCTGTTTCTCTCAGTGCTAATCAACAGTTGGCATTAGAAATGGCTTTTTCTAACAGCGCGATCGCTTTGATTGTTGGTTCACCAGCCACAGGCAAAACCCGCATTTGCACAAGTCTAGCTGATGCTGCAATTAACCTTTCCAAGCGTGTTCTACTTTTAACTCATCACAATGCTGCCCTCACAGCATACCGCAACTTACCAGGGTATGCTTTCTGGTGTCAACACCAAGATTATCGCAACTGGCGAATTGAGGAACTGCGTTCTCGACATTTAGCCCAGCCGCAAATGGATTACTTGCCGTTACACCTACTACCTGATGCGGAATTGGCAAAACTGCGAACACCAGCAAAACTGGAGAGATGGTTACCAATTATTCAAACTACTTCACAGCAAAAACTGACTGAACTTTTACAGCAAGAATTTCCTGATTTGGAAACTGTACGAGTTCAACTGCTTGCTTATCGCCTCAAGCAATTAGAACCTTTGTTACAGCAGCAGTTAAAGTTGAGTCAGCTTTATAGCAATCTATCTGAACAAGCGATTACAGAACTTGCCGATCAACTAACTGAAAATTCACAAGTGCCAGTCTTGGGTACTGTTGCTCAGTTTATGCAGCCTCAGCATCAATCTTTGTGGCAAACTACCTTTGATTTAGTGATTGTGGAAGAGGCGCAGCATCTCACTTGGCTAGAACTAATGCTACTGTCTGGATTGGGGCAGAAACTCGTCTTGTTTGGTGATGAAATGCCAAGACGTTCTCCTCAATCTTCTCAGCAGCAGTTATTTTTTACTCGCTTTCCCCAGTGCTTCAACTGGCTAAGTCAGCACTTGCTTCCAGCTTATCGTTGTCAGCTGACAGAACAGTTTCGGCTACATCCAGAAATAGCCAAACTTGTTTATCCGGTACTGTGCGATCGCTGGATTCTCACCCAACGTTCGCGGGTTGATTATCATCTCCCCCAGCTAACACATCGATTAGTTTGGCAAGATGTCCCTAATCAGACAGCAGGGGAGCAGATTATGACATTTCTCCAACGCTTTGATCCGCAACTGAGTTCCCAAATTGGGATTATCACTTTTTGCGATCGACAGCGAGATTGGCTCAAAACTCACTCTCCTCAAGAGTTTTCTGAACTTTTAATTGAGACAGTGGCAGAATGGGCAGGAATTGAACGAGCGATCGTAATTGTAAGTTGTGTAGGAGATCCCGAAACTATTCCTCCAGAAGCTATCAATATAGCCCTAACACGGGGACAAAACTACCTGATTTTGTTTGGCGATTACGATGTCTGGTGGCAAATTGGTTCCCCCATGCGAGCTTTATTAGCTCAAGGCGTACACAAAGAACGGATGGTGGTTTTCTCATGAAAGTTCA
>CAZZYE010000061.1:0-1795 GCA_964658145.1 uncultured Stigonema sp. | reverse complement strand
AGTTGAGTGGTACAGACTCAATCCCTGTATCTCTAGTTGATTTAATCCGAGAGGTGCAGGCGGTAGCAACTCAACACCGCAAGCGAGTACCCCAATTATTGCGTCAATCGTTTGGCTTAAACTTTCTCCCAGAACCTGTTTTAATTAACTTGTTGCAGCAAGCGCAAGGCGTGGAGAGAGAAAGTGAACTGTATCAAGTGCCATCCTTGCAACTACTCCATCCTGTTGCATCTAACTTAACTTTGCAGGTTGCTAACACTTACCGCTATCAATTTACCTGCCCACAAGCAACGTTTGATCTCACACCAGACAATCCACAAATTCCTACTTGGGTTGGTAATGATGCAGATCAACCAGGAAATTACACCATTACTTTAGAGCAACCTGATTATCCAGGTTTAGCTGATGATTTTGGTGATAATATCTGGCAACAGGCTACAAAATATTGGCAGACATTACCAGACATTCAGAAAATTAATCTCGCCCTTCAATCTCTCGATCCAGCTAACTTTCGTCTGAACACGCCGCAAACACCTCACCTGCAAGTCTGGATTTCGCTACAGGATTTATCTTTAGATTTAAGAGCAGCAATTACATTTTTGCGCTTGGGTGAAAACGATACAGATTTCACACGTGTAGAGACGCGAAATTTCGCGTCTCTACAGGAATTATCGGTATGTAGATTATCTGATCCGAACCGTATTGACCATACATCAGCTTTGTCAGAACCAGCTAAATTACTGGTGAACCAGTATCAGTCAACCTATAGCTTGCCAATTAGAAAACTACCTGAACAACTTAGCCCTGAGCCAATATCCCCAGCGCAAGGCTTAGTAATTGGTAGGCGTAACAGTCGTTCTGTTTTACAAACAATCATCTCACAAGCTCGTCAGTTCCTCCTAATTTCCAGTTATGTAATTGAAGATGAAACCTTAACAGAATTAATCTGCCAGAAATCCCAAGAATTACCTCAAGGCGTTTGGATTTTGACTGACTTGAGGAACGAAGTCATCGATCGCATTGATGTCCAAGTAGCCGATAATGTTTCTTTACGGGAATATCAACGCTCAAATCAGCGCAAAAAAGCTTGTTTGCGAATGCTGCTGGATGCCAATATTCAGATCCGTAGCGGTGCTTTTCACCTCAAGACCTATATTTCTGAACAATATGCTTACTTGGGTTCTTGTAATTTAACTGGCGGCAGCTTAGATTTTAATATAGAAGCTGGTATAGTTAGTCGCAACACATCTATTCATACCCAATTAATCAATTTATTCCGGCAATTTTGGCAACAACGCAGCCGAGATGAGGTGCTACCCGTTAGTAACTCGGATGGTTTTTGCCTACGTTCCGTTCATCGCTTTTGTGATGAACAATATCAGAGTTCTCCCAATCTATTGACGCCTTCCCAATACCAGAAAGATTTGATAGAACAACTCAAAAATTTTCAGGGACAGGTACAAATTTACAGTCGCAGCTTCCAACCATCTCTAGAAATAGCACAATATCTACGTTTATTAGATACGCGCATTTTTGTTGATTCTCAAGTCCTCACTCCTCACTCAAGTTTTAATGTCAAAAAAATTGATAATCTTCACGCAAAAATTACCTTATTGGGCGTTCAAGTCGCTTATCTTGGTGGCATTAATTTTAATTTTGGTAATAGCTTATCTCTAACTGACTTAATGTATAAAACAACCAGTACTAAACAAATTACTCAAATACGCCAAAATATTAATTCACTTCCAATACGGTTCGGATAAGGCGTTGATCCCCCCAACCCCCCTTAAAAAGG
>CAZZYE010000060.1:1405-16472 GCA_964658145.1 uncultured Stigonema sp. | reverse complement strand
CCCACTACGTATATTTCAAATATCAAATATGATTCCTATATATTACAATACGGTTCAGTTAAGATAATTGACCTACCGACAACCTCTGTAGAGACGCGAAATTTCGCGTCTCTACACAACCTAAAATTCCTAACGATCAGCCTTAACTGAACCGTATTGCTATATATTATCTAAAGTGGGTTTACCTCTAAATTATGTAAATAAATTTTAAGCGTAGGGTGTGTTAGCGAAGCGTAACGCACCAAAGTTTTCAAATACGGTGCGTTACGGCATCAGCCTAACGCACCCTACTTTATATTGATTTACTATAAAATTTTCCAGCAGAAACTTCATAAAGAATTAATTCGTAATTCGTTAACATTAAGCATAACCTAATTTTTTATGATATTTATTAATTCCAGATTCCCTGTATTCATGCTGTAGGGTAATTATCAATTAGTTTGACTAATTAGCAATTTAGCTGGTAAAATCCTGCAATCCACATGAGCCATGACCCTCTAATTGGAACAACGCTCCGGAATCGCTACAAAATTACTGAACTGCTGGGAAGCGGAGGGTTTGGCAATACTTACTTGGCAGTAGATTTGGATTTACCAGCACAACCTTCGTGTGTTGTCAAACATCTCAAACCGAAAAACCCAAATCCTGGTGTTATGCCGATCGCCCAAAGGCTATTCGACAGTGAAGCACAAACTCTGTATCGGCTTGGCAACGAGAACAACCAAATTCCCGAACTTTTTGCCCACTTTGAAGAAGGTGGGCAATTTTATTTAGTCCAAGAATTTGTTGATGGGCATGATTTGACAAAAGAAATTATCCCAGGTTCGTGCAAGAGTGAGCAAGTAGTCTTTAAACTTTTGCGGGACATCCTGAAAGTTTTGGTATTTGTTCATCAAAACAACGTCATCCACCGGGATATCAAGCCACAGAATTTAAGGCGGCGGCGCAAAGATGGGAAAATTGTGCTGATTGACTTTGGGGCGGTTAAGGAAATCAGTGCTATGTCTGTTAATAATCAGGGGCACCAGACGGTGGCGATCGGTACTCCTGGCTATATGCCCGCCGAACAACAAGATCGTCGTCCCTGTTTCAGCAGCGATATCTATGCTCTTGGTATCATTTGTTTACAGGCTTTGACAGGGTTAGAACCGGACAAGCTACCGCGAGATTTCCACACAGGCGAGTTGTGTTGTGCTTTCTTTAGTGAATGTACGCAGATAAACCCAGGTTTGAAAGCATTTTTAGATACAATGGTGCGCTATGACTATCGTCAGCGTTACCAAAATGCGACTCTGGCTTTGGAAGCCCTTCAGCCTCTGCTTAACATTTATCAGCCACCAATCACTGTCCAAACCGCACAAACCCCGATCGCAACCACGGCGCAAGTTCAAACGCCGCCTCAACCTTCACTTTTAGGGCGGATTCTCCAAGCCTTGCGCCAACTGTTTGATGGCGGTGAAACAAACAATTCTCAACCGCCAACTATTATACCACAACCAACCCCAAGCGCGAAAAGTTGGGAGCAACCGGAAGGACAAGTCAGTCTAGACTCTGCCTTTTATGTGGAACGTCCACCGATTGAGGCTGACTGTTATGAAACAATTTTACAACCAGGGGCACTGATTCGGATTAAAGCTCCCCGGCAGATGGGCAAAACTTCACGGGTGTGGGATTTATCCGGCAAGCAAATCGCCGTCCTCTCCGGGCATCAGGGTTATGTCTACAGTGCCAGTTTTAGCCCAGACGGAAAGCGCATCCTCACCGCATCATCGGGCAAAACCGCACGGGTGTGGCGTGTTGGAGGATTAGATGATCTGTTAACACGGGGTTGCGACTGGCTGAAAGATTACCTCGCCACCCATCCCGAAGAACGGGAAAAACTCAAGGTGTGTCAGAAAAAGTAGTGGAGGGTAGGTAGTTAAGCGCAAAGCTACTGCTGTCACCCCAAATGTGCTGGTAATCCAGATGGTGATCGCTCTTGACAATTGTGCATCCACCCCAATCGTCATGCTACCAGAACTGGATGATCCAGTTTAGGGGCAGCATATAAAAGTGCTGCCTTGAGATCATCTACCTCAAGATTGGGCATCTCTTCCAAGAAAAGTTCGGCACTTAGTCCAGCCGCAAATAAATCCAGCACATCTGACACTCGAATCCTCATGCCACGAATACAAGGACGACCACCACATTGCTTAGGATTCACTGTGATTCTTTCAAGCAAATTTGACATACTATTTTAGCTCAAGGGGAATGCCTGTCCGATTGTGGATCGCGTTTATCAAGATTGCAACTGAGCAGAGAATGACGAATGCAGAAGGGTTTCCTGATTTTGTTCGGGACAAACTTTTAGGATACGCATAGACGCAAAGCGGTGAGACACCTGTACTATCTTGTGGGGTGGGCATCTTCCCCCAGTTCAGCGGCAGGCAAGATGCCTGCCTCCACAAGAAGGATTTGCAGTACCTTTTATTTGGAATTCCCCAAGATTTTCTTGACAAATCACCGCTTGTACTATACGATATATAGCCAGTTGTAGACAGTGAAACAGACTGCTACGGTGTGATAAAATTGCTGAAATTAGAATATTCGTGTCATAAACAAAGCGCATAGTTAATCTTTTTGATGTAATACGGACTCAATGAACTCCTCACGTTCATTCTCTGTCATTGCATCCCAGTCTTGACTTCGCTCTGAAGCAACTTTTCGCGCCCGTTGTTCGCTGTCGCGAGACAAATACACCCAGTTAGCCCAATTCTGGCTTAACAGGAATTTGAACACCTCTAGAAAGCTGCTGTTGTGGCAATTGCTTGACTAATTGCAGAACTTGTGCATCTGTTAATGTCAAAGTAGGCATGATTCTAACCTCCATTTCTATTCTGGCTCATGAATCGCGCTTCCCTCATGCTGGGGTGTAAAAAGAGTATCAATGACGCAACGTTGACTCTAATGGATATAGCAGTTTTTAAGACGTCACGCTTGGATGGCGAACAATTCGTTAAGTTTATCTCTTAAATCGGAAGATACAAGCAAAGGCTTATAAACTTCTCCCTCATATGGTTTCCAGAAGTAGCTTGGAGAGAAAACTCTGAAGCCAACAGGATGATTCATCACCTGCCATAATGTTTCACTCAACACCAAACCTGAAAAATTCAGATTGGCGTGACTATTTTCTGATATCAGTTCACTGTAGGTTCTAAATTCATCAACTTCTAGACCTACTAAAGCATAACGAAATGTAGGAGCATATCGTAAATGTTGATATAAAAGTATGCCAATTTCAGTCATTTGATATGCATCTTCAGCAGTGGTAATGCCTACTTGACTAATACCACTAGGACAAACTCTAGTCCACCAATTATCTTCACTATCTTGAAAAACTGCTGAGTTACACTTTGACTCTACTCCACTTTTAAGCTGCCAATAAGTTTGGTGAAAGTGTTTGGCAAATCGCTCGGCATCTTCTTGAGAGGAGCCACATTCAGCCGACAAACTAAAAATCCACGCCATTGTTAATTATATCTTTATTTAATATTTTATCCCGGAAAAATTGAGATTTGGCACTTTTACCCAATCATTTTGGGTGTTGGCTATGGCAGTCTCATATTTTTTTAAGAGCATGGTTTGTCTTGGCATAATACTAACGTGAGTTGGACTATCTTGCACTGCCTCAATATCCCCCAATATCTTATAATCATCGATCTGCCATAATGGATCTTTTCCTGTGCCACCAAATTCTGGTGGTTTACGGAAAGCTGGAAGTGCCCCAATGGATAAAGATGTGGACATTCCTTTATTATTTCTCATGGCTATCTCAAGTATATTGGTCGAATTAATCTGCTCTACTGATGGTTGCAGATCGCCTTGCTCATCCAACCAATCTAGTGGTACTTGTTCCACATCTATATCTATGGTTAATCTTACTCCCAACATTCTAGGCGATCGCCCAATCTTAGGTTTGCCATTTTCCTCTATCATTGCTCGGTACAGTAGTGCCATGTTCTGATGATATTTGTGATTGACATGAAGATTACATCATCAAAACAGCCTATTGCTACCAACACCAATTTATCAGAAGCTCGCATTTGGCTCGCAATTAAATATCATCCCTACCAATAGGTAGGGAACGAATCCGAATTCGCTCTTGCTTTAGTATGACTACACTTCCCTGGAGAAGTGCGTCTGCAATCGCACTCAAGTTTGCCAGCAATATTTCGACTTGACGTTGAGGACGAAGTTCGCTATTACGGCGAAACAATATCACAGAAGGTTTAGACTCTTGCCGAAGTGCCAGCAACGTACCAAAATCGGTATCTGCTGAAATGATAATCCGATCCTCTGCTACGGCTAGTACGAAAATTTCATCGTCTGGGGAAGCCTGCATTCCATAGTCCCGGACATGAACAGAATCATATCCTGCTTGTCGCAAACTTTCCGAAATCTGAGGAGATAAAGCATTGTCTACTGGAAATTTCATCAAGCACTCAATAGTGGCAATTCCCGTTCTTGAACCGCAGCAGCAGCAAAGCGTAACGCTTGCTGAATGTCTTCGAGTTCCAAATCTGGAAAGGCTTGCAGAATTTCATCATGGTGCATGCCGTCAGCTACCATACCGACAACCGTTTCGACGGGTATTCTGAGTCCTCTAATACAGGGGACTCCTCCCATTTGCTTGGGATCAACAGTGATGCGAGTAAATTTCATCAGCCTATGACGCAATATCAGTTGATATCACTATAGTAAGCGAGGGTAAGTAGGTCAGTCAGCATAAATAAATCACCTTGGTTCGTAGTTGCGCTCCAGAGCGCGTACCCCAAAGGGGATGCCGTTCGCGCAGCGTCTACGACTGGAGTTGGCGCTTACTGCGCAACTACAAGCCTTTGAGTCATTATCAAATTGTCGATTTGGGATGGGATGGACATCGCCGTAGGTTTTAAGAAGGTCTATAATGCGAACAACAGGTTTAATTGCAATTCTATGGAAGCTGCTAAAACGATTGACACTCAAGTAACGTTGCCAATTGAGCTATACAGGGCGATCGTTCAACAAGCACAGGCAGATGGATATTCCGTAAGTGACGAAATTACAGCGCTTCTGACACATGTGCTCATGCAGGTATCTACTGAATTGGTTCAAGAGTTTGCGGCTTGGGAAGCAGCAAGTGATGAGGACTGGCTAAGTATGGAAGCGACACTAGCATCACAAGACACGGTAGCGGCGAACCGTGAAGTGGAGAATTAGATGGGTAGAGGAGATGTTCTGTTAGTTGGTTTGCCTGAGTCAGATAAGCGCGAGGAAAAGGGCAATCGTCCAGCAATTGCGGTACAAACAGATGTTGCAAATTCTCCTATGTTGATGGTTGTTCCGGTTACGTCTTCATTAGGTGCTTTGCGTTTTCCGTTTACAGTTAGGATTGAGCCATCGGAACAGAATGGTTTAACCAAGCCTTCCGTTGCAATGGTTTTTCAGCTACGAGCTATTGACAGAAAGCGCATAATTCAGAAAATAGGTGAGTTAGAATTGCAATATTTAGCTCAGGTTGATGCAGAAATTTGGCAAATGTTGAAGCCAAAAGAACCCCAAGAGTAAGGTATCAATATCAATGTCCGGGAATATACAGGGTTTGGGGTAGGGTAGGGGAAACAAAGTACCATGAAATTGTATGTGAAGGTGTAAATTCAATGTTTGCTGTTGTCACACCAGAGAAAATCCAGTTGCCTCCAGGCGCAGTCGTCCGCCTACCAGGCAGTTGGCAAGACTATCAGGCATTGAGTCAGCAACTGGGCGATCGCTCAATCCCCCGCATCAAATACCGCCCCGGAGAAATTCTATTGATGGCACCAATACCTGCTCACGGACGCACAGCAAATGTAATTGCGGATGTCGTTAAAGTGTTGCTCGATTTTCTAGGAAAGGAATACGACGCATTTACCCCAATCACGATGGATCTACCGGAAATAAGAGGCATTGAACCGGACTACTGCTTCTACATCGACAACTGGGCAGCAGTTTCTGGCAAAGCGCGAATTAATTGGGGTGTTGATCCTCCGCCTGATTTAGTAATTGAAATAGATGTAACCAGCTACACTGACGTGGATGACTACCTGCCATACCGCGTACCAGAAGTTTGGTTATTCAAAAACAACCAACTTAAGATTTACAGTTTGCAAGGCGATCGCTACATCATTCAAACTAGTAGCCGCTATTTCCCTAGCATTAATGTCAAAGAAGTAATCAACGAGTGTTTACAGATTACATACGAGCGCAATAGTAGTACTGCTATTCGGGAGTTGCGACGGAAATTGATGAACGAGAATTAAATCAATGGTATATCGCTGCGATACTTTTTATCTGGGCGCTTTTGCGCCAAACTTTGTACAAAAGCCTGATGACTCTCAGTTGTCACCCCTTTCTGAACTTCGGCTAAAACAATAGCTAAGTTTCCTGCTAACAATGCCGCCACTGGCAGATTTAGCTCAGGAAAAATGCCGCTCTTAATCACACCTGAGTCATCGGGCGTTAAGGGAACATACTCACCCGACTGCAAACTGAACCAGTTGAGCTTTTGCTCAGCAATCTGCCAGACAATATACTCTTGCACACCGTTGCGACGATAGGCTTTGAGTTTATCATGTAGATCGTAAGCAGCACTACTTGAAGCAACTTCTACAACCAATTCCGGTGCGCCTTCCACATAGTCATCCTTACTGATATATGACTGCCCACCCAATTCTTCATCAATGCGCAGTAGTGCATCCGGTTGCGGTTCATTGTCTAAATCTAGACGCACTGTAGAATTATCAGCAAACTCAACCCCAGGCGTAGCACTACAATAAAGTCCTAACCAAGCCATGATATATCCATGTGGTTTGCCATGTCTTCTATATCTCAGTGGTGATGCCACGTAAACAACTCCCTCAATCAATTCTGCTTTTTTCACATGGGGCATTGCCTGATAGCGACGTTCAAACTCATAACGAGTCAGCCTGTCACCGTTTTCAAGTGTTGGTATAATCGTTGCCAAATTTTCTTTTGTTTTCATAGCACAATCCCTGTGTGGGTTGCTAGGTTCTAGAAGTTATTTTACCGAGTGCGATCGCTGTTTACCAAAAGTTTAGCGATCGCTTGTCAGGACAATGTGTGTATGGTATCCTAAATTTAGACTGATATAGACAAAATTAGATGCAAAGCCTGCCTGAACAAAAATCAGAACGGATAGACATCCGCACAAGTGCTGCTGCAAAAAGGCTATTGCAGCAGGCAGCAGCAGCTAGCCACAAAAACGTTAGCGAGTTTTTGCTGGAGCATGGTTTGATAGCGGCATCGGAAACACTGGTAAACCGCCGCCTTTTTGTGCTGGACGATGAGCAATGGCAAGCTTTCCAAGCTGCCCTTGACCATCCCCAGCAAGACAAGCCCCGTCTGCGCCGCTTGTTGACAGAACCGAGTATCTTTGATTGAGCTATTCCCTTGAGCAAGCCTTATATAGAGAAATTGTCTGCTGCACATGACCTTCAGGATTTTGACTGCAGCAATCTAGAGTTAAACCGTTTTCTCCTTCGTTATGCCTTGCAAAACCAACAGTCCAACAGTGCCCAAACTTATATTGTGTGCATTGAGGGTCGTGTGGTTGGTTATTACAGCCTAGCTGTAGGCGCTGTTACCCATGACGAAGCACCGTCCCGTGTTACAAAAGGGCAAGCATTGCATCCCATACCCATAATGATTCTGGCACGTCTAGCAGTTGATCAGCGCGAACAAGGGAAAGGGATTGGCAGGGGATTGTTGAAGGATGCGCTGCAGCGCACAACTCAAGCGGCTGATATTGCTGGTATTCGTGCCTTGGTTGTTCACGCCAAGGATGATAAAGCACGGGCATGGTATGAACAGTTCGACTTTCAGCCTAGCCCAACTGATCCATTACATTTGTTCCTGCTCATGAAGGATATTAAGAAGATATTGCAAGAAGTACAAGGATAACCTAGTTGGCTTCTGCCTTTGATTACTGTGAGTACTCATATATATTAACCATTAGCCTTAAATGCTGACTATTATTGGTTGCGGTAATCTCAACCGTAGTGACGACGCCGTAGGTGTGCTCATTGCCCAACGCCTACAGCAATATCTTACCGAACATCCTCACCCTCATGTCCAAGTTTATGACTGCGGCACAGCAGGGATGGAAGTGATGTTTCAAGCAAGAGGTAGCAAACAACTAGTCATTATTGATGCTAGTTCAACGGGTTCCGAACCTGGTGCTGTGTTTAAAGTTCCCGGAAAAGAACTAGAAGCCTTACCAGAACCCAGTTATAGTCTGCACGATTTTCGTTGGGATCATGCTTTAGCTGCTGGTTGTCAGATATTTAGGGATGACTTCCCCTCAGAGGTAACAGTTTACCTAATTGAAGCAGAAAATCTTAGTTTGGGACTGGAGTTAAGTCCTGCTGTCAAACACTCTGCAGACTTAGTTTTTGAAGAAATAGCTACAATCATCAACCAGAATGGGGAGTGAGTTCGTAAAGAATTAAAAATTAAAAATTTTTAATTTTGCATTTTTAATTTTTAATTTATAGTTAAGCCCGATCTCTGTAAACTGATAGTTCATCTACTCTCATTTCAAAAGGCATTCCCTGATTATTCGGGGGACAAACGCGGATTTTAGCACTGGTGATAATTTCGTACAGCAATGACGCCATTGGCACAATTTGTTGTAAGATACGCCAGTTAGTGACTTGATCTGGACATTCAATGACCAATGTCAAAGCAGTCGGATGGTTTTTAACATACCATGTACAACTTGATAATAAATTTTGGAGAGAGCGATCGCAACCTTCATAAAAGTATTTACTAATAGAATACTCAAGTCGCTGACGCAGCATAATATCTGCTGATGTTGGTTGAATTGGATGTGAATCATCACCATCCTGTAAAAAATAATTTTCCATTCCCTCTGAATTCCTATTAGATTCCAATTACCAGAGCATAAAGTATGTCTTTATTAGTTTCTAAAAATTCTTTCGTCTCATCATCATAGTAAGCACCAATACCACTACATTGAATACCCCAATAATTGCTAAACAAATAAACTCTTTGTCCTAAAAAACCAGCAATTTGCATAGCCGTTTGATAATTGCTGTAATCCGATACAAAAAATAAAGTTACAGCACTATCTCTAGCAAGCGCTTGATTTACACATAAGTAACCCGCCTTTTCACTAAAATTACCTGCCTTAACTAGATACTTCCCTTTATATAACCCAGACAACATTCCTTCTACTCGATTGACAACAGAGTAAATTTCTATATCTTCACGAGTTTCCGTTGGTATGGGTTGCTCAACTTCCTGTAAGATATTAAAATAATCTTCTACAGAAATAGACTGTTTCTGAAACCGCCTAATCGAGCGTCTATTATGAACAGTTAGGAAAAATTTTTCCTTGTCAAAGTTAAACAAGGGATGTTCTAGTTGCTTCTGGCAACTTTTCTGAAAAGCTGTTTCTTTATAACACTCCTCAATAAATTGATTTTGTTCAAAATAATCAGTTCCGCAGACAAAAGGAACTTTTAGTCTTAAGCGTCTGACTTTCTTTGCTTGCATCTCCCCAGAAATTGCACAAGCAGTAATAAACTCCTTGTTCTCAAAGCCTAAATCTGCATTAAGAGCAAGTTTATCAAAATCAAAAATTAGTTGTATGTCTTTGTCATGAACATAAGCTGAGGCTGCAATTGCACCCAGATGATGTCCACTATCTAAAAAACAGTACCTCGCACTTCTATCTTTATATTTCCAGCTAGACCTATAATAAACACAACTAACTAAAAAAATGAATCCATTTATACTATTATTTGGGAAAATATAACTTTCTAAACCATCATCAGTTAATTCATAAATTAGTACTAGACAATTATTTGCAACTTCCAGATGGTAAATACCATTTACTATTCCCTGTACCCCTCGAATCTGTACGTAAATTTCTGTAGGGTAAAGAGCGCCTGCGGATGGATTAACCCGCAGTTGATAGGGTTGAGATTGATAAACTTTCTCAAAGGTAATGGCACTAGTTAACCAGATAAATGAATGAATCGGATGATTGATATCTATTTTGAATCTTCTATAAAACTTTGGATACAGTTTAAAAGAAGCTGGTTGAGTGGATGCATCTACGTAGTTCGGGTCGCTCATTACCGATAAGTAAGAATGCTTTGTAGCTTCGTGATAGGCTTTACCAGAAATCTTGCTTGATGGCATTTTTGAGTACTCTTAAAACTTCTACATTACTGGCAAAATCTATGGCTTTATAGTCGTCTAAGTTTTTTAACTCTAAGTTAGGATGATGTTTTAGAAGTAACTTGACGACCTCCGTCTTTCCGGCTGATGCCGCATACATTAAAACAGTTGCACCATTATCATTTTGGTTATCAATGTTAATTTTTGCAGCTAGCAACAAATTAATTAATTCGTAGCGATCGCCAAAACAAGCAAACCACAAAGCATTGTTACTATCATTGTTTCTGCCATTGATATCTACGCCTGTGTCAATCAGTTCTTTGACTACTGAACAAGCGCCTTCTCTTGTAGCTTTCATTAAAGCTGTATCACCATTTTCACCTGGCTGATTTAAATCTTGAATATCGTAGCCTTTTACTATCAGCCATTGTCTTGTTTCTTCACTCAAATCTTTCCGGTTCGCTTGACTCATAATTATTCCTAAGATTGTCTGATCAACCCCAATACGGTTCAGTTAGAAGCCGTCACTCCCTGAAGATCCCCCCAACCCCCCTTAAAAAGTTCTGCTATTTCCCCCCTTTTTAAGGGGGGCTAGGGGGGATCAAAGCCTTAACACCAAGCGTATTGTGATCAACCCAGTTTCTTAAAGAAACCGAGTTTTTGTCACTTTAGTATTGCCATGCAGTAGTCTGTCAAGATTGTTTTGATGGGTGCGATCGCTTAACAATAAAAGTAGGTTGGGTTAAGCAACACCAAAACCCAAGCAATGCTTTAGTAATGTTGGGTGAGGGGCAACACCCCAACCTACATGAGTTTCTTTTTTGAGCTACTAATTGAACTGTCTTGGCTTATTTCTAGGATAAAACTTACGCATCCCATGATTTTCGCTTTGAAAATATCTTGCTATCTCCCAATTTTGGGTTTAGCCAGGATTAAGGTAGGTATTTACACAATTCTGTAATCGCTAAAGTCTAGTTTGACTAGCAACAATTTAGCTTATCTATATATTATCACTCTAGGAAATAAGAATCAAGAATTTTTATTAAATATTCACCCAACAAGCTTATCATAGAAATTGTCAATAAGGTAGTAAACTTTTAGAGCGAGTTATTCAATAGTAGATAGTTAATATATAGCAGTCCTAAATCATTCGTGAACAATAGATAATTTTGTTTGGTGGGCAATGCCCACCAAACTTGGTAATGGTGGGCATTGCCCACCCTACGCTCGAATTTCACTAGTAATTAATGACTAGTTATCCCAATACGGTTCGGATAAGATAATTTACAAGAGCGATAACCTTTGTAGAGACGCTAAATTTCGCGTCTCTACACGTCTCTCAATTCTCACCAACAACTCTTAACCGAACCGTCTTGCTAGTTATCCTACTAGTCTTGAAATTTTGTATAAATTACTTCCTTAGATACATTAACAACTATCTATAAGTAATTATCCTTCAGATAGTCGGTTGTTAAAATCTTCGATAGTACAAGTTAAAGTAAATATGCTTTATCACAAAAGTTTGATCAAAAAGTTTGTTGGCAGCTTTATAGGAGTTGCTGGCATAAGTACTTTCATCGGTTTCCCTGGATTGGCACAAGCCAACTTCAATGGTTCCTCTAACAGTTCCACTCAGTCTATCCTTGCCCAGAGTACGCCGGAACCCAGTACTCCAAGTGGAGGTGGTATGACGCCAGCCCCGGACACCACGAATTCTAGTCCATCTGCTAATCCATCTGGAGGTACAACGGATTCTAGTCCATCTGGAGGCACCACATCTACTCCCAGCACTACAAGTCCTAGTCCTTCATTAAGCGCTTTAGACAAAGAATTTATGACTAAGGCGGCGCAAAGTGACATGACAGAGATCCAAACAAGTAAACTGGCACTCCAAAAGTCTCAAGACAAAACGGTGAGAGCCTTTGCACAGCATATGATTCAAGATCATACAGATTCGAGCCAACAACTGATGCAAATAGCGAAAGCTAAAGGTTTCACGCTACCAAAAGACGTTGGTCCAGATAACAGACCCTTATTGACGAAACTGAAGCAGATTTCTGGTAAAAACTTTAACCGAGCATACATGCAAGGGCAGGTTCAAGCTCATACCAAAACTCAGGCTGAGTACCAAAAGTACCTTAAACAAGGACAAGATCCAGATTTGCAAGCCTTTGCAAGTAAGATTTCACCAGTTGTAGCCGAACACCTAGAGATGGCTCAGAAGGACGTAGCAAAACTTTAATGAGTCACACGAGAGCGATTCAAAGACGTTGTTGGGGAATGAACGTAGGGTGAAACCCCATAGCTTTTTCTCGTTCCTACTTTGGATTTGGAGATGCTTCGACCAGAGGCGGAGCCTCTTGTAAGGCATTCCCAGCCAGAGGCTGGGAACGAGTCTAAATAGCTGTCAAATTAAGGATTTAGTCCATTTTAATGTAGAGACGCGATCGGTCGCGTCTCTACACTGTTCGAGCATCTAAGTGACCTAAGGGTTGAGAAATTGTAGTGAAAAAGTATGTTTTTTGCAGAAAAACTCTACTTTTTGCGAGCAACAATGTGAAAAATATGCCAGTGCTTCTCTTCACCTATAGCTGTCTTTCCAGGATGGTCTTCTGACTCTAACATTTCAACTTCAAAAGGTTGGAGTAACATTTCTACCTGTTGGCGAGTATGATGATTCATGGAAGTATGAATTGCCCAAGAGTCGCGATCGCCAATTAATTGACCACAGAAACGACCACCAGAACAGAGACATAAAACAATTTTTTCCCAGAAACTGGGAAAATATCCGGGTGGGCAAAATGGCAATGAAAAACTAGAATTTACTAAATCTACCGATTCTGGTAATATTACTTCTTCAAAGCGAATAATTAAGGTTTCCAAAAGTTTACGATTAATGTCTGGACGAGCAAGTAGGCCATTAATCGCTTTTTGTTCACCATCAATCGCTAAAACCCGCCAACCCCGACGCAACAGTTCCACCGTATCTCGTCCTTCTCCGCAGCCTAGGTCAACCGCAAACCGTGTTCTAGTAGTTGAATTTTCTGTTTCAAAACGCGCTAAAGCAGAGAGTAGGGTGTCTCGTGGTGGACGACCGACGACAGCGTTATAATAAGCAGACCAATCTCGTTCAAAAACTTTATTTTCCGATGGAAAATTGCTTGATTCTGGCATAAAATAGTTACGGTTTTAATTGAAATATGATCTGAGGTAAATATTTCCGTATATAGTACTATATTAAACAAAAAACAAATTTCTATGATTTTTACAACAATGTAAGAAATAATTTGTTTTCGGAGAACTGTTAATAATTTAATAAATATTTCAGGTTCAAGAAAAATTAAGTTAAACTCAAACAGAATAATTTGTTAATATATGTAGGTTCATAAATAAAAACAAGGTAGCAAAAACATGGAAATTAGCGCTCGTAATGCTCTGAAAGCTAGTGTGAAAGAAATTGTGGATGGCGCCGTTAATAGTGAGGTAGTTTTAGAACTGGCACCAGGAATCGAAATGGTTGCAATTATCACTAAATCATCTGCGGAAAAGCTTGGACTGGCAGAAGGTAAACAAGCTTACGCTGTGGTTAAGGCGACGGATGTGATGGTGGCGGTTGATTAAAGGGCTACACCAGAGATGGATTTTTTTCACCCATACTAAATTCTTATCTTCGTAAATTTACGGAGGACGGCGCTCATCTTACCTTGCTAATGTTGAGTCGTTTCTACCACTCAACAAAGATCAGGATATGAAAGTTAGCGCTCGTAATGCTCTCAAGGGTACAGTCAAAAAAGTTGTGCCAGGAGCGGTAAACACGGAGGTTACGTTAGAAGTTGCCCCAGGAGTAGACGTGACTGCAATCATCACAAAATCCTCAGCGGACAATCTCCAAATTACCGAGGGCATACGGGCTTACGCAGTGATTAAGTCAACGGATGTCATAGTCGGTGTTGACTAAAAAAATGTGAGAGTTGCTATAGCCTCTGTAGAGACGTTATATATAACGTCTCTACAATCAGATTTATGTTAGACGAGATATGGTTCTTGATGGGTGCGAATCGTGCAGTTAGAACGTGCGTAAGTCACGCAAAGTAGGGCAAATCCTTTCTCAATCTGCTCGTCATCCAAGAACGATTGCTCAGATTGATCGATTTCACCTTCAACTACCTTACCCACACAACTAGAGCAAGCACCTGCCTGACAAGAGAAGGGCAACTCAATACCCTTTTCTTCTGCTGCATCCAGGATGGTAGTCTCCTCGTCTACCTCAATCGTCGTGTCGATATTTTCCTTTTTGCTGATTAATCTAACTTGGTAGGTAGCCATTTTCCGATTCTCCTCAAACGTTAAAATCTAAAATTGCAACCGCACCCGAAGCGCGGATCTACGCAGATGAGTGCTGTTCAAAATCCAAAATTCTCTTAGCTGCAAGGTACACCTTTAGGGGTACAATCACCTGCTTTGAACGACTTTCCACAACTGCAATTATCAGTTGCATTAGGGTTGGTAAACTTAAAGCCGCTGTCCATCACACCTTCGACGAAATCGACAACAATTCCATCCAATAACGGTGCACTTTTGGCATCGACGTAAACCAGCACCTTGCCTTGCTGAATTACTAAGTCATCTGGTCGCGGCTTACTGGTAACATCCATTGCATACTCATAGCCATTGCAACCACCATCTTGCACAGAGATGCGGATACCTTTAGTCGGTGTATTGGTGTCGGGAGCAGAACCATGTAAGAATGTCTGTAAGCGAAATTCTGCTTTTTCTGTCAAAGTAACAGTCATAAAACTCCTTTAGTTGTTGGTTGCTAATTGCTAATTGTTCATTGCTAATT
>CAZZYE010000060.1:0-1395 GCA_964658145.1 uncultured Stigonema sp. | reverse complement strand
CTAACCACTAACCAGCTATTATTTGCAATTACTGGTGGTTTCCAGATCTGTGGATTGCAAGTATCTCCACGGTGCATTGTTGCCGCACACTGGACATGAGCGATCGCGGTGAGAACGGCGCTTGGCAAATTCCAACCGGGTAAGGTCCATTGTCAGCAGTTGCGACAATAAAGGTTGACTAAACCCAGTGATCAACTTGATAGCCTCCAGCGCCGTCAGACAAGCCAGTGTTCCAGAAACAGCACCAACAACTGCAAAGGCACGCCGATCCCAATCAGGTTTTTCGGGAAATAGGCAAGATAAACAGGGAGTCACACCAGGAATAATCGTCGTCAGGTAAGCCTCCATTCCGTCCATTGCTGCTTCCACCATTGGCTTACGCCAGCGCACACAAGCTCCATTTAACACATCGCGTTCCCTGAAGTTGTGGGCACAGTCAAGAGCCATATCAGCTGATTGCACCAAGGAGTCAACATTCTCAGGGGTAATGTAATCATGAACTGCTTCCACCTGAACATCAGGATTGATCGCGCTGATCGTTTCTTTTGCTTTGAATACCCTTGGCTTGCCTACCCAATCATCAGTCATCAGAATCTGACGATTCATATCATCAAGCCGCAGGTCACCACCTCGGACTAGAATCAGCCGCCCAACGCCTGCTACCGCAAGGTAAAGCGCTGCCGTACCGCCTAATCCTCCCACACCTGTCACCAGAACTGTTGCTGACTTAAGGCGTTGCTGTGCTAACTCGCCAAAATTAGGAAGCATCATTTGGCGACGATAGCGTTCGATCTCGTTAGGCGTCAGGTTAACCAATTTTTACCTCCTAATCAGAAGTGATTTCTGTCAGCGTGACTACATTTTTAGGCTTCTCATTAAACACTTTGAACAATTTTTGTTCGTGAGGTGTTGAATCGAGAAATACCTGATAGGCTTGTTCTAAAGCCTCACGATATTTACTTAACTTATCTGAACTACTGAGGTCAGTATAATTTTCATCAATCTGTTTGATGAATTGAGAAAACTTTTTCAAAATATGTAGACGGTTTACATTAACAACTTCTTGAACGTAGGGCATTTGAAAAAAATCAAAATACTCTTCTGCATCTACAAGCCGATTAAATTGCTCCACATCTTTATTCATTTTCCTTCCTCCAGTTTTTTTAGCTGTTGCTTAAGTTCCTCTAACTGACGATAAATTTCATAAGTGTCAGCGGCAACATCCATCAGTTGTTCGTAATTTGTCGGTAGCCCTTCTGCTAAATCGTGCAGATCCATTTTCATTTGACCTGCCTTGCTATTCAGGCGTTTTATCTGACCTTTTAGCTCTTCAATACTTGTTTTTCCTACTTGCACCATAAAAATCTCCATTGGTTGATTGCTAATTGCTAATTG
>CAZZYE010000059.1:5879-16769 GCA_964658145.1 uncultured Stigonema sp. | reverse complement strand
CATACATTGGCGCTGCTGCGTTGCTGTAGGGTTGTGGTCATTGTTTTATGATTGCTTGATGTGATGTATTAAATCTCAAGGTAGGTTTTTTACCTCGATATTAAATATAATAAATTTGTTATTGCAGTTTGTAAAGCCTTTTCCGAAAAATCTACTTTTAGTAGTAGATGGTCTCTGGGCTGACTCCCGTTAATCAAATTTAGGACTGACACTACTTGTTCCATTATTGGCTGCTCGTAGGAAAATCATAGGGAGTAGGGAGTGGGGAAAATATTGAATTCCCTACTCCCCACTCCCTACTCCCTACTCCCCACTTTTCCTATGCCAAATTCTCATTCCCGAATAGTCACCTATAGCCCTGCTTACACAATAGTTCCTACTTACGAATGCTTTAATCGCTGTACCTACTGCAACTTTCGCACAGATCCGGGTAAAAGTCCCTGGATGGAACTTTCCGAAGCAGAAAGCCGTTTAAAAGCACTTCAAAGCCAAAATATCTGTGAGATATTAATACTTAGTGGCGAGGTGCATCCTTATTCACCACAGCGTCAGGCATGGTTTCAGCGAATTTATGACTTGTGCCTCTTGGCACTTTCAATGGGGTTTCTACCACATACAAATGCCGGACCACTAAGTGAGGAGGAAATGCAACGGCTGAAGAATGTTAATGTTTCTATGGGGCTGATGTTAGAACAATTAACGCCAGCGTTGTTAACAACGGTGCATCGCCACGCACCAAGTAAATTACCAGAAGTGCGGTTACAACAATTACAGTGGGCGGGAGAATTAAAGATACCTTTTACCACTGGTTTACTGTTAGGAATTGGTGAAACAGAAGCTGATTGGTGGGAAACATTAGAGGCAATATCTTATTTACATCAACGTTATCACCACATTCAAGAAGTCATCCTCCAACCCCACAGTCCTGGAAGCCAGCAAACCTTAGACGCGCCACCTTTTGATCCTCATCAATTGCCAAAAGTAATTTTCAAGGCACGTCAGATTCTCCCACCAGATATTACCATTCAAATTCCACCGAATCTAGTTAAAGATGACGAATGGTTACTGGCATGTATAGAAGCTGGTGCGAGAGATTTGGGTGGAATTGGACCAAAAGATGAAGTGAATCCCGATTATCCCCATCCTCACGAGCAGGGATTGAGAGAGATATTACAGCCTGCTGGGTGGGAATTGATACCGCGTTTGCCAGTGTATCCTCAGTTTGATGATTGGTTGTCGGGGGAGTTGCAAAAAGCGGTGAAGCGGTGGCAGAAGACCTCTCCCCCAGCCCCTCTCCTACAATGAGAAGGGAGCTAGAGGTGGTAATGCACCAAGATCCCAATTGCGGGCAGTCACCCTACTCACTCCAACCCTAAATGTAGTTTGAGAGCAGCATCTACTAATTGCATCAACTCTTCACTTAAACTATTTATCACCTCTGACACAATCCTTTGCTTAGAAATTGTTCGCACCTGCTGCGCCTGTACTTTGGAAGCTAATGGTAAACCACTATCCTCTGGATTAAGTAAAACCTCGAAAGGGTAAACACGGCTAACATTGGATGTAAGCGGTAAAATTGTTACCGTGCTAGCTGCACGATTATTTGCATCATTGCTGACTATCAGCACTGGGCGGCGTTTATCCATCTCTGAGCCTACAGCCGGACTAAGATTTGCGTAATAAATATCACCACGCATCGGTTAATCCGTCTGTAATCGTTACATCCCAATCATTGTCAACTTCGGCAGATGCCTCTCGGTAAGCATCTTCTAGTTCCTGTGTTCGCAACAATTGCAATGCCATTTCAATGACTTGGGAGCGAGATTTACACTCATGGGCTACTTTGTAACCTTCAACAAATTGCACCAGGGACGCTGGTAAGGAAATTGATAGTTTTTCAACTTGCATAGTCTTACCAAATAGTAGCAAGAATCTTCTTACTTAATGGTAGTCTATACAGTAGTAATGTTTCTCAGAAAATAGTTGTTTACCAAGTTTGTATATTTTGTCTTATGATACAAAATTTTGCTTTCTTAAAACGTTTATACAACGTTTTTGACCCATTTCGACCTTTACCCGCAGGAGATCCAGCATATGTGGATTGTAATGACGTGCGGGGAGAGGGTGACATCTTGCAAGGAATCGGCAAAGAGATTTTGATATCAGACCGGATGACCTGTCAACTGTATGCAGGTCATCGCGGCGCGGGAAAATCTACGGAACTGCTGCGCCTTCAGGAATATTTAGATAAGCAAGGCTGCTTTGTTGTTTATTTTGCCGCCTATGAAGAAGATATTGAGCCAGAAGATGCTCAATATACAGATATTCTCCTAGCTTGTACGCGACATTTACTAGAAGTTTTAAAAAATAGCGCTAGTCCAGCACCTTTACTGAACTGGCTAAAAGACCGCTGGCAAGATTTAAAAGACTTAGCATTAACTGAGGTATCTTTAGAAAAATTAAGCGTAGAAGCACAAATCGCTCAGTTTGCCAAAATTACAGCTAACTTGAGAACTGAACCGACTCAACGCCAAAAGATTCGCGAACGAGTCAACCCGCATACAATAACTTTGATTGAGGCGTTGAATGAGTTTATTAAAGACGCGAAAAAGCACTTGCCGAACGGTTATTCTCAACTGGTAGTCATTGCGGATGACTTAGACCGAATTGTGCCTATAGCGCAAGAGGATGGACGCACCAATCACGAGCAAATTTTTCTTGATCGCAGCGATCAACTCAAAGGCTTAGATTGTCATCTGGTTTACACAGTACCAATTTCCATGCTGTATTCTAACCGAGCTGCGGATGTAACAAATATCTATGGCAATTCTCAGGTATTGCCGATGATTATGGTGCAAACGCCTGACAATCAACTCTACCAACGCGGAATTCAGAAAGTTACCGAACTACTGCAAAAACGTCTTAGTCTAATAGACCCTAATCTTTCTATCGTCGATATGTTTGAGCAGCGCGAGGCGTTAGAGAGACTATGCCTGATGAGTGGTGGTCATGTGCGGAATTTATTATTATTAATGAAGGAAGCAATTAAATACACAGACACTCTGCCCATTCCTACCAGAGCCTTGCATCGGTCAATTAGCGAGTTACGAAATACTTATCGGAATACCGTTTTTGCCAATGAATGGCAAGCACTGGTAAAAGTGTATCATTCTAAACAGATAGAAAACGACCCTCTGTACCGAGGCTTATTATTTAATCGCTGTATTTTAGAATATCGTTATTTGGATAAAGAAGGAGAAAGTCAAACTTGGTACGATATTCATCCTTTAATTAAAGGAATTAAAGAATTTCAAGACACCTTTAATCAAATATACCCCTCATGAACCTAGAATTGACTGATTGGGATAAAGATTTACCAACAGAGGGAGAAGAGAAATATCAAGCCTTATTCCGCACTCTCAAACTGACAGAAGGCTTTGGCTTGATATTTGTTCGATGTTCACCAGATGAGGGGGAAAAGTTAATTACGAAAGTCCAGGAAAATCTTATAAATAAAAACATTAAGGTGTTGCGATTAGAGCAAGCAGTCGATAATTTTTATAATATAGTTGACAATTTGGATAACAAAGAAAACATTGAGATTTTATTCATCAAAGGTTTAGAGCATTCATTTTACGAATATGAAGAAGTAAAAAGACTGACTGGCTGGGATAGTAGAGATATTTACTCTTATAGTTGGAAGAGTGTACCGCCTGTTTTAATCAACCTCAACCAACAGCGGGAACGTTTTAGAGACAACTTTAATATTTGCTTTGTGTTCCTGCTACCTCTATTTGCAATTAAATATTTTATCCAACGCGCTCCCGACTTTTTTGATTGGCGTTCTGGCTTGTTTGAATTTCCCACAAATCAAGAAACTTTGGAGCAAGAATCATCCCGTATACTTCTGGAAGGAGACCAAGACAAATATATCTCTCTAACCCCAGAAGAAAGAACTAAAGAAATACTGGAAATTCAAGAACTAATTGCAGAAGACAATCAAACACCAAGTCGTAAAGGTGATTTACTATTTACACTGGGAAATTTGCACTTTGCTGCACACAATTACGAAGAAGCGATACACAATTACGAAGAAGCAGTGAAAAATAAACCAGATTACTACCAAGCCTGGTACAACCGAGGTCTGGTGCTACAGAATTTAGAACGCTTCTTAGAAGCGATCGCCTCTTTTGACCAAGCTGTGAAAATTAAACCAGATTTTCACTTAGCTTGGAACAACCGAGGCGCTTTGCTATGCGATCATCTGCAACGGTATGAAGACGCGATCGTCTCTTACGACCAAGCCGTGAAAATTAAACCAGAATTACATGAAGCTTGGTTCAACCGGAGTATTGCACTGTTAAATTTAGGACGCTACGAAGAAGCACTCACCAGCTTAGACAAAGCCTTAAAAATTCAACCTGATTACCACAAAGCTTGGTATGCTCGTGGCAATGCGCTGTCTGGCTTGGACTTCTACGAAGAAGCAATCGCTAGCTATGACAAAGCCATTGAGTTTAAACCTGACTACCTTGAAGCTTGGTATTACCGAGGCAAAGCACTCGATGAATTGGGTTGCGAAGAGGAGGCACGCGTTAGCCGTAAGAAAAGTCTAGACCTCTTACTCGAAAACCCAAATTTCTTGCACAACCTGCAAAGTATATTGTCTGGCTTATGCCTTCACGAAGAGCGCAATCTCACTATGGCACGAGAGGCGGAAAAACTGGCGAAATATTGGCACAAGCGTTTAGCAGTGGAATGTCCAGAACAAAGTGAGGCTTCCAGGGAAAGTATTATTCGTTGGCTTTTAGGAAGTGACTCAAAACGGTTTGAGGTGATCAACCCGAAGGAACTGGAAATCGCCAAGCTGGCAATGGAATATCGCTATCGAATTTTAATTCAACGATACTTGGGCAAGGGGCGCTCTGGTGCTTATCGCAATTTGATCACTCGGCTGGGAAGTCTAGTGACATTACGAAATAAGATTCAAACTTGGATATCCCTCAGCCGCGATCGCCAGCGCAGTGTACTGGATGTATTACAAGAAGTACTGCAAGAACTACTACAAAACGATAGCTACATACAGCAGCAAATGCTTTGCATTGCCGAGTTTACTCCTAACCCTCGCCTACGTAGTGCACTGCTGTTTGCCTCTGTTGAAGAGTATTGTCTGCGACCAGTACGTGATCAACCGCTACTAGTTTATCGCTTTGTTAACTACCTGCGTCCCACTCAGCGTGGTGGCTTGAGCCAAGTGCCTAGCAATGACCAAGTTAGGCTAGTCTCGGAAGAAATTCTGACAGACGATAGTGATAATCGGGTTAACTTATTGGATAGCCAGGCGATCGCAGAATATCAAGAGGCACAAGATCAGGAGGAGCAACAGGCGCTACGTCAAGCGGTTCAACAGGAATTTGAAAATTATTTACTTGAAAATATCGGATTGGAGGCGGTGCAGTGGCTGAGACTTTACCTAAAAGGCAAGTCTCAAGATGAGATCGCCAAAAAATTAAATAAGCCAATTCAGTTCGTTTACCGTTTGCGAGAAAAAATTAGCTACCATGCTGTGCGTGTGTTTGCCCTTAAAGGTAAACCAGAACTTGTAGATAACTGGCTCTCAACTTCCTTAAAAGAACATAACTTGGGACTAACGCAAAAGCAATTTGACCTCTTGTTAGAAAAATTGACTGCTATGCAACGGCAGATCCTGGAACTGCGCCTTGCAGACAATGCAATAGATGCGATCGCCCAACAGTTAAAACTCAAAACTCATCAAGTCATGGGCGAATGGACTAAAATCTATCTTGTCGCCCAAGCTTTCAGAACTCAAGAGTGATATCAATTATCAAAATGACTCAAGAGCGCGATTTTGTAAAATAGGAGCAACGGATTCTGAAATTAGTTTTCTGGTTGCAGACTTTTAAAGTAAACCAGTTTAAGTAAGGTACCCCAGATGTCAGAAACAATTAATATTGAGCAAGCCGTGTTAAATCATCTGCGAATGCTTCCAGATAAAAAACAACAGGAAGTGCTGGATTTTGTACAATTTCTTGTGCAAGAAACAGGACAGGTAAAGCAGTCAAATAAGGAAGCAACAGAATTATATATTTCATCAAAAACCCAACCGAAAAAACATCTATCTCTGCAAGAAATTGCTAGGCTACCCGTGGCAGAACGACACCAAATACTAGCACCGTTTATAGCTGCAACAGCCGAAGATTTTTTGAATGACCCTGAATTAACAGAGTTTTCTATTCTCGATGGGGAAGACTGGGAAACTGAAAATGACTAATCCCAAACGAGGGTAAATTTGGCTGGTGCAACTCGATCCCACTAAAGGACAAGAAATTCAGAAGACTCGCCCTGCTGTTGTGATTAGTTCCGAGATTTTTAGCTCTATTTCCATGCGAATTATTATTCCAGTAGCAACATGGCAACCTAAATTCCAAATATTTCCACTTACCTACTTAAAACGGATAGAATAGTCACCTTTGAAGTTTGCCAGGAAATACGTGCTGGTGGTACTAGCGATTTTGGCGTAGCTGAATTTGAGACAGCAAATTGGCTGCAAAAATGCCAGACTCCTCTAAACGTCTCTCCTGTTTTACTCAATTCCTTAGATTTAGGTGAGGCGGCAGTTATTCAACTTGCCATCAATGAAAATATCCAAACTGTATGCATTGATGAAGCGGCTGGAAGGCGGATAGCGAGATTAAGTGGTCTTTCCATAACAGGTACTATTGGCATTTTGTTGCGTGCTAAGAGGGAAGGATACCCGGTTTTTGTGCAGCAAGCCATTCAGCAGATGCTTGTTCGTGGTATTCGGCTGAGTGCAACTGTCATCACTTTTGCGCTTGAACAAGCTGGTGAAAGTAATAAATCTTAACAGAGAACTTTGTTGGAAACACAAGAGCGCGATCGCTCCTCAAAATATACTAGTCAAGCACTATCACAACCTCCTTAAGAAAAAAACAGTGTAGTAAAATAAGAGTAGATGGATTCGGGGGACCAGTTCACTGGTCGTAAATATCTATAGAGACTATCTTTGGTAATCTCCAAGGTCTAAAGTCCAGCCAGCTGAAACAACTACAGCGGCTGTATCACCAGCGCATACCAGGCGATCTCATCATTACGCCTGAGTTTTCCCAGCGACTGGCAGCAATTAGCGCTCTTATTAATCAGCCCATATGTGCCTACCTCAATCGACGCGGACAAGTGATTCGTGTGGGGGTAGGCACACCGCGTCAGACACAAATTCCACCACTGGAACTGCCCCGTTATGGTGCAGAACGACTCAGCGGTATTCGTTGTATCGCCACTCATCTGAAGGCAGAACCGCCTAACGAAGTGGCGCTAACAGCTATGGCAATGCAACGCCTAGATGCCCTGGTGATGCTAAATATAACCGGGACAGGATTTCAACGGCGGGGTGGTGGCGCTACTGGGTATGTAAAAGAAGCTTATTTAGCTCATCTAACACCCCAAGACTCTCGCGCCCTGATCGCCAGTCCGGCTACGAAAAAAGTTTTTCCCGATCTTCCCCCTGCTAGCAGTCAGGAACTAGGGAGTAACCTGGTATCACCAAGTTGGAGCGTATCGCCGCCCATGAGTTTAGATATGCTGACAAAGCAGGACTTTCTGAACTTGGTGGAAGGACTGGAAACAGAATTCCAGCGAGAGTTTGTTGCTCAAGAAGTAGACACCGATCATGAGCGCGTACTGATTGTTGGTGTGATGACCGAACGGATGACTGCCCAACAATTCCAAGACACCTTAGCGGAATTGGCGCGGTTAGTGGATACTGCGGGAGGCGAAGTATTGGAGATAGTGCGGCAAAAGCGATCGCGCATTCATCCCCAGACGCTAGTTGGTGAAGGTAAAGTGCAAGAAATTGCTCTGACTGCCCAAACCTTGGGAGCTAATCTCGTCGTTTTTGACCACGACCTCTCACCTGCGCAAATTCGCAACTTAGAAGTTCAAATTGGCATCCGGGTGGTTGACCGCACCGAAGTCATTTTGGATATCTTTGCCCAACGCGCTCAGTCCCGTGCAGGTAAGTTGCAAGTTGAACTGGCACAATTGGAGTATATGCTACCACGACTGACTGGTAGAGGTCAAGCAATGTCTAGGCTAGGTGGTGGTATTGGTACGCGCGGTCCTGGTGAAACTAAACTAGAAACTGAACGCCGTACAATTGCGCGGCGCATTGCCCGACTGCAACAAGAAGTAGACCAGCTACAGGCACATCGAGATCGGTTGCGACAGCGGCGACAACATCAGGAGGTTCCCTCTGTGGCTTTGGTGGGTTATACCAATGCTGGCAAATCCACGCTGCTGAATGCCCTAACTAATGCCGAAGTTTACACAGCCGACCAACTATTTGCCACCCTCGATCCCACCACGCGCCGCCTCGTGATTCCTCATGCTGTAAATGATGATCCCCAGGAGATTCTACTTACAGATACGGTGGGGTTTATTCACGAACTACCTGCATCTTTGGTGGATGCATTCCGCGCCACCTTAGAGGAAGTCACGGAAGCTGATGCCTTACTCCATCTGGTTGATTTGTCGCATCCTGCTTGGTTAAGTCATATTCGCGCAGTTAGAGAAATCTTGGCGCAAATGCCAGTGACTCCCGGTCCAGCGCTGGTTGCTTTTAACAAAATTGATCAAGTCAATAGCGAAACTTTAGCTTTAGCGCGGGAAGAGTTTCCCTTAGCAGTGTTTATTTCGGCAAGTAAGCGCCTAGGATTGGAAACCTTACGTCAGCGTCTTAGTCAACTGATTCTATACGCCACTGCCTCTTAGTAAGTACAGGGCAGTATTACAGCCAATACGGTTCGGATCAGATGATTTCCTAATTTAAACCCTAGAGACGTTCCGGCGGAACGTCTCTACACGCATGGATTTTTCACGAATTACCTTAACCGAACGGTATTGGTATTACAGCAGTTTTCAATTGAACCCGTGCCACATTGTCAGGGCGGGGTTATCCCATTGTCAGGGCGGGGAGACCCCGCCCCTACGGTTACGACTGCGGTAAATACGGAAAATATTTTTTTATGGCTTTAAAAATTCTCAGTGCTACTACTGAGGCTATCAGTATTTCAACTAGAATATTATCAGTTCAAGAGCGCAAGTAAACATACATAACTAATTCTGATGAGTAGGCTATCATTATATGCAGGCTCACATCCGAATGCTTTACTCCAATGCTGCTAAACATTGGAAAAATCTGTTAATAGCTAATAGCTAATTGCTAATCGTAGTCAGGCAATTAGCTATTAGCAGTCCTCGCCAGTTACCTTTATTTCTGACCACTTACTTAGCTAAGTGTAAAAAAATACTTATAATAAAGTTTTAAAGGTGTTTTTTTTATACTATAAACGCTCATATGGTTTGTGTTGATTTAGCTCAACCTACTTACCATCTTCTCAGGATAACCATATCTACGGGATAAAGCTCCCATTGCCAACGTGTAGATCTAAAATTAAGAAATATGAATGACGTTGAGGACGTTATGGCTGCAAAAGTAGAGATTTACACATGGAGAACTTGCCCGTTTTGCATTCGTGCCAAAAATTTACTAACGACAAAGGGGGTTCAATTCATTGAATACAGCATCGATGGAGATGAGGTAGCACGAAATAAAATGGCTCAAAGGGCAAATGGACAACGCACCTTGCCCCAGATTTTTATTAACGATCATCACATTGGTGGCTGTGATGATACCTACGCCTTAGACGCTCAAGGCAAGCTGGATCAGCTACTGGAATGATGGATGATGAATGATGAATTATGAATCGTAAAAAAATTCATAGTTCATAATTTATGATTCATAATTTACTTGGCGATTGAGGCAGAACGCGTGAAACTGGCTTTTATCATTGATCCCATCAATCAGCTTGACCCATGTCATGATACCAGCGTTGCTTTGATGGAAGCAGCACAAACTCTGGGACATGAAATTTGGGTAACTCAAGCAAAGTTACTAAGTGTCGTAGAGGGCGTGGCTTGGGCAGTTCTACAACAAGTGGAACTCGTACCAGTGCAGTTGGTGCTCGGACGTTATTCGGCGACGAACCCTTGGTACAAGTTGAGCGATCGCACCGCTACAAGCCTGGAAACAATGGATGCCGTATTCATGCGGACAGATCCACCAGTCACAGAGGCTTACCTCTATGCCACTTATATTCTGGACTACATAAACCAAAACAAAACCTTGGTAATTAACAGTCCAAGCGGCATCAGAGCAGCAAACGAAAAAATGTATGCTCTACAGTTTACCAAGGTGATTCCAGAAACCATCGTTACCACTGATAAACAGTTTATCCGGCAATTTGTCGAAGCCAAGGGATCGGCAATTCTCAAGCCATTGGGAAACAAAGCAGGAGAAGGGATTTTATTCTTACAACCTGACGATCGTAACTTCAACTCCATCATCGAACTTAGTACCTTCCAAGGTCGAGTGCCAATCATGGTGCAAACCTACTTACCAGAAGCAAAAGAGGGAGACAAGCGGATTATCCTGCTTAACGGCGAACCAATCGGTGCACTTAACCGCCTTTCTACCCAAGGTGAATTTCGCAATAACATGGCTGCCGGTGGCACAGTTGCCCAAACTGAAATCACTCCGAGAGAACTGGAAATTTGCGCTCAACTAGCTGAAACCCTACGCCAGGACGGCTTAATTTTTGTCGGCATCGATGTTATTGGTGGCTACCTTACCGAGGTTAACGTCACCAGTCCTACCGGGATTCGCGAGATAGACCGACTAAACGGCTCTGACATTGGTCATCAAGTTATTAAATGGGTGGAGCAGACAAAAAAATGATTAATTATAAATATATAAATAATCCTTTCAATGCTAAAAAACAGTGCATGTTTCCC
>CAZZYE010000059.1:0-5869 GCA_964658145.1 uncultured Stigonema sp. | reverse complement strand
TATAAATGATGAATTATGAAATTTTTCGGCATAGCCTGCGGCAAGCCACCGGAAGGCGTCTACATAATTCATCATTTTCTGTTTTCTTGACACCGTAGTTCACACTGAAAATTCGTAATTCGTGAGACAGCGCGCATGTTGTCGGTTTTCCCGCTACTAGGCGACTGCGATCGCGCAGCGTTAGCGAGGCACGAGCGTCACCCGAAGGGTAATTCGTAATTAATAAATTGAGGTAGAGGTTCCCCTAGACTGCCCGCACAGCGAACAGCGCTACGCGATTTATTTATGAAAAAGAGAAAACAGGCTTTGCAACTTTATTCAACCAAACGGATTTATCCGTGGGGTAATAATTACGAATTACGAATTACAAGTAGGGAGATAGCGACTTGACCTTAACATCTGGCTCCTACAAATTGCTGACCAAATGATTTTTATTGATCCCAAGCGTGTTTCCTTTGAGTGTAGATGTAGTGCTAACGCCCGTACTCGGGCAATTCCCCTGATAAGATAAATGATCGTGGGATCAAAGGCGGTCATCACAATGCGCGGAAACTCTCCTTCCTTAGCTTTTTTGCACCAAACGCACTGGGGGATATCCACTTGGGTGGATCTACCCAAATTATTCAGCCTGTAGGTAGCTTTGACGAGTTTTGTTACTTATTGGCTACATCTGGCTCACACCAAATTGCTTACCCTAGTCCCTAGTGAAACCCTAGAATGGAATTAAGCTTTATGGCTAACTCCGCGCTTGGTGAGATCGCCCTTAATTGCGTGGTGGTCGCCGCCGTTGCAGGAACTCAGGAATATCCAATCCGGGTTTTTCTTTGGGATCGGGAGTTGGTGTTGATGGATTAACTGGTGGTGGCTGTGGCGTTTGTCGTTTTGTAGATGATGAGGGTGCTACCCGGGCGTTGACAGCGGCTTGCTGTTGTGCAGCTTGCATTTCACCTGTAAATCCAGTGGCAATTACGGTAATTCTCACTTCACCTTGGAGCCTGTCATCAATCACTGCCCCAAAAATAATGTTGGCGTTGGGATCAACCACTTCATAGATTGTTTCTGCAGCAGCATTCACCTCATGCAAAGTCAGGTCGCTACCACCAGTAATGTTAAAGACTACGCCTCTTGCTCCTTCAATAGAACTTTCAAGTAATGGAGAGGAGATCGCAGCGATCGCCGCTTCTCTTGCTCTTGATTTTCCCGAACCAATGCCGATCCCCATCAACGCCGATCCCGCATCAGCCATCACAGCTCGGACATCAGCAAAGTCAACGTTTACCAACCCAGGAATTGTAATGATATCCGATATGCCTTGCACCCCTTGACGCAGGACATCATCTGCATAACGAAAAGCTTCTTGTACGGGCGTTTGCTCTGGTATCACTTCTAACAGCTTATTGTTCGGGATAATTATGAGTGTATCTACCCTACTTTTAAGACCTTCGATGCCTTGCTCTGCTTGGCTGGTCCGACGGCGTCCTTCAAAGATAAATGGACGCGTCACTACCCCAACAGTCAGAGCGCCCATTTCTTTCGCTACTTCGGCAACAACTGGGGCTGCACCCGTACCTGTTCCACCTCCCATACCAGCCGTGATAAATACTAAGTCGGCACCTTCTAAAGCTGTAGCAATCTCGTCTCGTGATTCCTCAGCTGCCTTTTGACCAATGGCAGGATTGCCACCTGCTCCCAAACCTCGCGTTAGCTTCTGTCCAATTTGCAACCGCCGGAAATCTGAAGCTAAGGTAAGAGCTTGGGCATCAGTGTTAATTGACCAAAACTCTACGTTAGTCACATCTGAAGCGATCATGCGGTTAACGGCATTTCCACCACCGCCACCGACACCAATCACTTTAATATTAGCGACCCGACCGGGAACAATATCGCCAATTCGGCTGTCTTCACTGGGGATCTTCCTGCTGTCATTGTTTTGTCCAAAGTTTAACCCGGAATGATTAAAGGGATTAGTGGTATTGACTGCCAGTGAAACCCCTGACTGTCCCGTAGACTGTCCGTGCTTATAAGTAAGCTCTTGGTTATGATCAAGTGTCATTGCGTTCAGGAAGGTAGATAAACGACTTTTTAAGGTGTTATTCACCTAAGAATCAACTATAGTTTGACGCTGCCATAATCTATGGCACTTTTGTTTCTTGTTCTCGAAACTCCAACATTGTTGGGGATGGGAAACGCGTTTATTTTGCTATGGGATAAGCCATGAAGGCATCCGTCGCACGGCTAATGCTAAAGAAGTATAGCTATATTTAGCTAAAATTAAGCTGTATAACTTCCACAAGATATTAATATCTTGACTACTATTTTGCCGCCGCACGCGCTCTTTTACCTTTGGTATCTCAACTGCTGCCCCTGACCTGTTTTTCCTAGTTATTTATACTTATAAATAAAATTACAAGCTTTGTACTAGTTTTTAGCTACCCGTCACCAACAAGTCGCCTCTTGGCGTCTGTTGGTTTCTTGCCCAAGTGTCTTCAACGTGCAGTCGTTGTAGGCAGCGAAAAATTCGTTGCAGCAAGATGGTTGGTTCTGCCGCGCCACCCATCAATAGCGGAAAGCCGCCCTCTCTCTTTTCTACCGAGAGCCTCTGGTGGTGAGTTAACTTTCTAATGAAGCACTCACAAACTCAACTTGATAACGCATAGAGCGTTCAGTCGAATTTTACGATCGCAAGAGATGCGTTTTCTTGCCCAGACGCCTTGATTAAATTGTCTAACATTTTGCACCCATGATTCAAATATAAGGGTAGTACCGAGAGAGGCTTTGCATCCCAAGAAGTAGTTTGACGATTGTTCCTCCCATTTTAATGAGAAGTTAACGCCGATGTTTATGCGGATTGCTGAAAAACTAAAAATAATATAGCAATCCTAAATCATTCGTGAACAATAAATGATTTTGTAGGGTGGGCATTGCCCACAAAAGCTGGTAATGGTGGGCAATGCCCACCCTACTAATAATTTCACAAATCAAATAGGACTGCTATAAATATCTTTATCAGCATAAAACTTCTTTATTAACTAGGAGTGGTGTATAGATTAAATACACCAAATCTTTTTAAGGAGTTTGAGAATTCGACGAGTTATGGTTCATTTGTACTATGGGAGAATCTGGATTTTTCAAATCAATATACTCTATTTGACTGAGATTGAGTTGTGCAGGTAAATGCCGCATCTGTGCCATTACCCTGATTTTTTCGGGAATATGGAAACTCGGAGTACCAAGATACACCTTTCCTAGTTCTGTTTTCAAAATTAAATTCGTTGGATCTTGCCAATCAATTTCCATCACTTTAACGGAACTTTGGCTCAAAGCTTGATAAAGTTGTGCCCAATAGGGGCGGTATTGTTCTGGCAAGCCAATAACTTTAAGACTGGGCAATTCAGATCGATTGAGTGATGTATATTTTTCTAAAGGCATCCAAACACCAGTGGCATCTAGTAACCCCACTGATGGTTTTTTGCTGTCAGTGTCACTATTTTGCTCTCTTACAGTTTGCGCGATCGCCACAGGTATGCGTTCCTTGATTTGGACTATTAATCCAGGCGGAAACAGGCGACGAGTGACAGTTGCTTGTGCAATAGTTGGTTCCAGCTTCAAAGATTGAGCGATTTGAGACGGTTCAATTCGCCATAAAGACCGAGGATAGGATAGCACGAGCAATGACTGAATCGCTTGTTGAGAAAGTAATTGATTGCCGGAAATCACAATGTCGTGTTCGTCAGTTACCACCCAAATCGGTTGAATTGCCATCCACAGCAGACCACCAGCCAGACCACTTATGGCAAAGGTTCGCCACATAGCCTGAATAATTCTTATCTGCCGCTTTTTACGTAATTTCTTACGCCGCCCTTCTAAACTTGTGCGGGAAACTGATAAAATGCCAGCCATTCAAACCCCTTCCACACTTTCAGTCCAAGTCTTTGTTGTACTCGGAGCATTAAAATAATTTGATTACATCCAGTCAGCTACGTAGAACCACTTGGCACACCTACTTTTTTCAAATTTAATAAAACTTATAGCAACTATACTGGCACATCACCGCAGGTGACGCTAGTAATTCTTAAATATTAAAGTTTGCAGTGTGTCTCAATTGAATGTAGCCGACGCAGAGCCATTCTTCACCAACTTGGCTAAAAACAGGTATTGACAAATAACCAGCAATTTGTATACTGCTGTTGTTCAAAGAAGCGCTCAGAGTATTTGTGGAGAATATCATCCCAAAATTTCCCTGTTTCCGAGAAATTGACCAGCACATACGTATTTCACTATGAGTGAAGCGTAAATACCCAGCGCTGTACTTAGCAAGGTAAAACTTGCGAGTTAATTATGTGCCTTAAAAAATTAAGTAAAAATACTTGTATAGTTAAATACAAGTAAAAATGCGTGTACATTTACATCTACAAATATACATGAAAACAACACTGAATTTGTCACGCTTTTTCAAAGCCTGCAACCCCAGTAAAACTTTGGTTATGGGTCATGCGTCCGATCGTTCGTACTACATAGATTTTTCTGATGTACGTGGTTGCAAAATTGTTGAAGAATTACAACGCACGATCGTGCGTATTTCTCCTGATGAGCCAACCTGCCAGTTATTTACAGGTCATATTGGCTGCGGTAAGTCAACGGAGTTGCAGCGCCTTGCAGCTGAACTAGAGATGGCTGGGTTTCATGTAGTTTATTTTGAGTCAAGCCAAGACCTAGATATGGCGGATATCGATGTTAGCGATATTCTGCTGAGTGTAGCCCGTCAAGTCAGTGTTAGTTTAGAAGCGATTGGCATCAAAGTTAAACCGGGTTACTTTGCCAATCTGTTCCAAGAAATTGGGGATTTTTTGCAAACTCCGATTGAGTTATCGGCACAAGCAGAGTTGTCCTTAGGGATTGCCAAAATTACTGCCAAAACCAAAGATAGCCCCCAGTTGCGTAATCAACTGAGACAATACTTGGAACCCCGCACAAATAGTATTTTGCAAGCAATTAACGAAGAGGTATTAGACAAAGCTGTTGAACAGCTAAAAGCTAGGGGTCAAAAAGGACTGGTCGTAATTATCGATAACTTAGATCGAGTGGATATGCGTCCCTTAGCATCTGGGCGATCGCAACCAGAGTACCTCTTCATCGACCGTGGCGAACAGTTACGCCGACTCAAATGCCATGTCGTTTACACAATTCCCCTAGCATTAATTTTCTCTAACGAGTATGAGACACTAAAAAATCGCTTGGGAGGTGGTATTGCTCCCAAAGTTTTGCCCATGGTACTGGTGCGGCAAAGAAATGGCAGTGACCACGAACCAGGGATGTTTCTGTTGCGCCAGCTTGTAATGGCAAGAGCCTTTCCAGAAATTACTTTTAATGGGAGGCTAGAATTAATCACCGAATTATTCGATCACCCGGAAACCTTGGATCGCTTATGTCGCGTCAGTGGTGGACACATTCGTAATTTACTGGGGCTGCTTTACAGTTGCCTGCAAAGGCAAGATCCACCTTTTTCGCAAGACTGTTTAGAAGCAGTGATTAAGGACTACCGCGACGACCTGCTGTTAGCTATCGATGAAGAAGAGTGGGAACTACTGTATGAAGTAGTAAACCAGCAAAGCGTTAGAGGTGAGTCTGAATATCAAAGATTGCTGCGGAGTATGTTTGTATTTGAATACCGCGATCCTTTGGGGCGCTGGTTTGGCATCAGTCCAGCATTAGCAGAAACTGAAAAAGTCCTTAGTTGGCAGCAAAGCAAGTCATAAGGCAAGTGCTGCACGATTCAATAGTCAATAGTCCTCACATAAAAAGCTATTGATTATTGACTCTTAAAAAATAGAATTAACGTAAGTTGCGCTCTTTTTAGAGTGAGTGGTGG
>CAZZYE010000058.1:0-16892 GCA_964658145.1 uncultured Stigonema sp. | reverse complement strand
AGGAGGGTTTCCCTCCGTAGGCGACTGGCGTGGGTTGGGGGGATCTTCAAGGAGTAAACGCTACTAACTGAACCGTATTGGATAATAAAAACCCTCTGTAAAACAGAGGGTTTTTTGTTATTGGGAAGCAAGCAAAAGAAAAGGAGTCATATCATGTCCGGTTAATTACCCATGTAGAGACTTTGCATTGAACCGTCTCTACATGGGTAGACAAGTTTTTATTGTGGTTGATTTGCCGGACATGATATCAAGCAGCAAAGCTACAATTCGTAATTCGTAATTGAAGCGAAGCGACTTGACTGTTTTGATTATTCTTGATGAGAGTTTTGTCTTTGTTCTCTGAGTTTGCGCAACCGTCGTAAGAGTTTTTGACCAGATTCAACAGAACTCGAAGGCTGATTACTACTGACTTCTGGCTCAGGTGCTGGTTTAGTAGCAACTTGCGGTACGGGCGCTGCTTGATTGTTTCTGGCTTGTAGTTCAGATAATGGTTTAGTAGTAGCCAAGGGTGTGGACGTTACTTGATTATTTCTGGCTTGTAGTTCAGGTAATGGTTTAACATCTGCCGGTACTAGTACAGGTAAATTGTTCCTGACTGGATGTTCAGATAATGGTTTAACAGGAGCTTCTGATGAGCTACGACTTACTTGTGATGGTTGTGTACCCATTGAAGATGAGCGCAGCTGAATCAGTCTTTGTCTTAGTTCGGATGATGCTTGTTTTTGAGTTGTTAGAGATGAAGGAGATGTGTGGTTTAAAACTTCAGGAATGCTGTTGGATCTAAAAGACAGGCTAAATGGGTAATACTTGGGCTTACCATTTGCCTGAGTAGGATTATTTTGAAAATATTCCCTTAAATGTTCCCTTGCGGCTGTTTTGAGATCAGATGAAACTGAGTTATTTAAGAAGTTTACTGACTCAACTTTACCTTCAGCATCTACTACCAAACCACCCTCAACTTTACCTTCTCGCCCTGCGTTTGTATTAATCGTTTCCGCGATAGGTACTTTCGTTTCTAAGTTGGGGTATTGCTGCTTGACTTGATTAAACTGCTCTCCAAAAGTCGTCGTTTTTGCGATTCCTGATTCTCTAGGAGTTGATAGTAAGCCTGGTATGTTAGGCGTAGACTGTAGCGGCGATCGCAACAGGTTTGATCCTGCTAAGGCTAGCCTATCCCTCGTTTGTGGAGTTTCTGCAATCGGAGCTATTAGCTGCTGGTTTTGAGCAATTTCTGGTGTACCACTTCCTGCCTGTGTAGTTGGTGTGGTATTTCTATACCCTGTTGCAGTAGGTGTGGTATCAGAGAGGAGCGGAGATGGAGTACCGGGCAGATTTGCAGGCATTGTCGCCGCCTGCAATGCTGGCAAATTGGAACGTGACATCCCGGCAGGCATTCTAGCCTGCAATGCTTGCATATTAGAGGGTGGCAACGCAGGTACGGGAACCGACGGCGATGCTGACATATAGTTAGGTGGCAGATTCACAGGTGTTGTCGCCGCCTGCAATTCTGGCATATTGGCAGGTGGTAGCGGTTTGGATTCTCCCAATTTTACATCTTCGTTAAAACGAGCAGATGGTTGGGTCGCTGCTGTTCTTAAGTTTGGGGAATTAATCGGGTTAATTTGGAAATCCCTCTTAGGGAGTACCCCCAAAGACTGACCTTTCGGCAAGGAAGCAATAGATAAATTGGTAGATGATTTGGGTAGGGGAGGTAGTATTAACTGAGTAGAAGAAGCTGGTGGTAGGGGAGGTAAAGTCGCCTGCTGGTTAGCAAAGCTTGGCAGAGGAGGAACTTGCGGTTGCAGGGGAACTGGTTGTAGGGCAACTTGGGGTGTGCTAGCTTGTGGAAGACGTTTCTGTTCAGCCTGGTTCAGTTCAACAAGTCCGACAGGTTTTGCTGACGCTACTTGTTGTTTTGGTTTGGAGTCAACGGGCGCTAACGGCAGGAGGAACGCAATAGCACCGTGGATGCCAAGAGAGGCTATAACTGCTATTCCAGTAGGCTGGCTAAGGAATTCTGGTATATTTTTCAACAGGGAGACGTAAGACATAACTGTTGTCGTTCACTCGGCTCGTTTGCAATTGACTAGCAATTTTTATCTTTCAGGCAAGAATAAGAGATGCGTTCTTCTACAAATAATAACTTCATCTAAGAAACTTCAAACAGAAAGTTTGCTAGTTTTTCGGGTTGTTAATTATTTTTCAAAAACCGACGCAGTATTATGCTGAAAAGTTGCGGTTACTGACAATAAGCTTGAAAAAGCATTAACTTTTACTATTTCTTTTAAAAACTTACACAATTAAGATTGAAAAGTAGGGTAGTTTCAAGTTACGGTGGTTGCTTAACTTTGAATATACTACCACTCTCAACTAAAGTAGCCTTTTACCTTACCTGACTGTTTTATAACAATCCGCGCCGCTGCAATAACCGCTGCTATCTGATTGTACATCAAACGGGCTTCAATTAAGCACAACAACAGTTGTTAGTTGTTAGTGAGCCAGCGCGCATGAGGAGGGTTTCCCGACAGAGGCGACTGGCGAACCCGAAGGGTTGTTAGCTGTTAGTTGTATCCCTTTGCTTAACGATCTCCCCCCACTCCCCCCACTCCCCACTCCCCTGACAATATCTAGCCTTCTTAATATTTCTGAGCTAAACTTGTAATAAAAGTACACAAGTTTCTCATAAAAGGAGCAAGCAGTTATGCCAAGTACCCAGTTTGATATGGTTCTGCGGCGAATAACGACCATCTTGTCGGTAGTAATCATTACCCTAACCATCATTGGGGCAACTACTGGAATTTTGTTATCTTTTTACTACGAACCAGCAGCAGGGGCGGCTTATCAGTCATTGAAAATGATTAATACAGAGGTGTCTTATGGCTGGTTGTTCCGCAAAGCTCACGAAATTGCGGGTCATGGAGTGATTGCAATTGCCCTGATTCAAATTGTGGTGATGTTTTTGAGCAGACAATTTCGCAACAGTTGGTTGACTGCTTGGATTAGTGGAATTTTGTTTACTCTAAGTGCGATTGGGCTGGCTTGGACAGCAATGATTATAGACTGGGATCAAGAAGGATACTGGCGTTTTAGCATCGAGCTAGGAACTATCGCCGCAATTCCTTTTATCGGTCCCCAGCTACGGGACATTCTCACAGGTGGATACCTTAGTACTATAACTGTCCAACATCTTTACACTATACACAGTTATGTGATCTCGGTCGCTGCAATAACTCTGGCTATAGTGCATTTATTTGGCGTACTGTGGCAAGAAAAACAAATGCACGTCGAAGCTGATCAATCACAGCAACCAGCAAGACAATTAGCACCTGATAATTCATGAGTAGGTCGGCACAATTACGAATTATTTTGGCACTTCTTCGACTTCTGGTAACTTTTCTAAAGAAAGGGGAGTTGACTGGCTAGCACCAGAGAGACGTTTTAAAAGGTTTGGTCTGGGGTCGTGCAATAGGTAAATTATGCGATCGCCAACGAACCACTCTTCGGTTGCTGGTATAATCTGAAGATGTTCTTCTCGTTCTACCAACAGCGGTATCAACTCGCCAGATTGAATTAATGCTTGCATATGAGCTTGTTGAGGGACAAAATCCGACTCACTAAGCGTCGTTGTGCCCAACTTCACTCGTCCATCATTTAAGTACTCATTCCAAGTTTTAATGGCAAAATCAGGGACAAAAGCTTGATGAACTTTATTTTCATTAGTTGAGGTAGTCGCTTGCGGATCGCGAGGGAAAACTGCTAAAACACGCGGCGGATTAAATTCCTCCGCTGCTCGTTCAGCTAAGACAAAATTCACCTCACCATTACTAGTCATTGCCAAAAAAGTTCCCATAGAAGCAAGTCCCGCTTCTTCCAACACGCCGATATCCAGCGCACTGCTGGTAATAACGCGGAGATTTTGTGCTTCAGCTTGTTCTGTGCGTTCTGGCTCTGTATCAATCATTACTACTAGTTCTCCCCGTTCTTGAAAGAACCGTGCAATCAACAAACTTAAAGGATTACAACCAACAATCACTGCCCCAGTTGTCTGTTTCGAGGTGATTTGCAGGCAGTTGGCAATCCAGCCAGCTGTTAGCCCTTGGCAAACCACAGTCATGATAATTGTCAGGAAGACCAAAGCTTTAATGGAATCACCACCGTTAATGCCGTGCTGCGTCAGCAAAATTGCAAATAAAGAAGCAACGGAGGCGGAGACAATTCCTCTAGGCGCAACCCAGCTTAAAAAAAGTTTCTGTCGCCAGTTGAGGTCACTGTTCCAGGTACACAAGAGGATATTAATCGGGCGAACGACGAACATTAGTACCAAAACGGTAAATAAGCTGCCCCAACCTAAGGCAAACATACTGGCGATCGATAGGTCAGCAGCTAATAGAATGAATAGCACTGAGATGCTGAGAATTGTCAACTGACCTTTGAAGCGCCGCAACATGCGTTCTTCTGGTACAGAAGAGTTGGCAAAAACTAAACCAGCAATTACTGTTGTCATCACTCCAGACTCGCTGCGGATCGTCTGCGCTAAAGTAAATAGACTCCACAGCACCGCCAAGACCACTAGATTTTTTAGCTCTAATGAAAGAAAATTGGCGCGTTTAAAAATTAAGCTCATCAGGTAACCACCTGCTGCACCAATTGCTGCGCCAATACCAAGACGCATTAGCAAACCGATAATGGCACCCTTGGGATCGGTACCGCCGTTCAAAATCGTGTCAAGAACAACGAAGGCAAGGATCGCTCCTACTGGGTCGATTAAAACGGCTTCTCCTTCCAACAGAGTTGCCACTTGTCGATCTACGTTGATTTGTTTGAGTAAGGGGTTGACCACAGTTGGTCCTGTAACCACGACTATAGAAGCGTAGAGAAAAGCAATGGACCAGGGAAATTCACCCAACCAATGAGCTGCCATACTACCACCCAGTAGTGTGATGAGCGTTCCTAGGGTGACGAGCAATTGCAGGCTGATGGAGACTTTACCCAACTCTTGCAGATCGAGATTCAGTCCACCTTCAAACAAAATTATCGCCGTTGCTAGGGCGACAATAACATCTAGCCCAGTGCCTAGCAAATGGGGATGCAACAGCCCGATAACATCAGAGCCAAGCAGGATGCCAAACAGTAGCAAAAAAACGATGCTTGGTAAACGAAGGTATGCAGCCAGTACCTGGGCGCTAATACCTGCAAATACTGCAATTACCACCTGCAGGTTAATTTCAAATGATGCTTCCATGTTGTAGATTTTGAGAGATGTATTTCAAAATCTTTCGTGGTGCAATATCACACCCTCTGTCTGTTGCTAAATCGAGATGTTGGTTCATACCTAGTTTTTTATAACATAGTATTTTTGATGTGGTTAGTAAAATAGCCGCAATGGTAGGGCGTAGGTTAAAATCGGTCTGCGCTCTTGTTGAACATTCAACTAGTTTAGCTTCCCTGCAATTTATAAATCTTTTTTGCTAAAACCTATTGACATTTGCCGCGAGAATCGGTAAATTTATAAATGTGTGGACCAAGCGCCCCCATCGTCTAGAGGCCTAGGACACCTCCCTTTCACGGAGGCGACGGGGATTCGAATTCCCCTGGGGGTATATATACCGCATAAAAACAAGCCTCACAAGAATACTGAAATTCTTGTGGGGCTTTGTTTTTCTCCTCCGGTGGTGTAAATGACGAACATAGTGGATTAAAAGGAAGCGTTACATAAAATCTGGATTAATCCTAAAACCCAATTAGATCGTACCAGGCAGATTTTTCACTCGTTTTGGACCGATACTTAAGTAAACGATTTTCCGCTCGTTTCTGATGTGAGCGCTTGGTTGTCGGTACAAACGCGATCCCGCCTGCCATCTGGAAGGGTTGACGAAAAGTCGTCAGTTCGCCAGTGTTGTTATCCACGTTAAACAGATCCGTTGGTAAAAACGAACCCTCACCCGCGTTGGCGTCTGCGTTGCGAACCCCAACTGCGAACAACATGCCCTGAGGTGAACAGGCGAGACTGTAAATGTTGAGTGGACGTTGACCAGATTGTGTGAGCGTCGGACCGTCGATGAGTTGTTGTTGTTCAAGGTCGAGTCGCACGAGACTCTTACTGTAGTTTGGTGCTGAGGCGAGGGCGTAAATAGTTCCGTCGGGGCATTGCGTCAGTCCACTGAAAGAGCGATCGCTCTTGAACGGAAACCCAGTGTCTATTGCCGCGCCGCTTTGCAGATCAATCATCTCGAGCAAAAACGGACTATTCCCTCCGTCTTTTGGGTTGACGAGCGCAAGGAGCGTACCATCCTTTAGACCTAGCAGCGAAACAATGTACGCCGCTTTTGTCGGGAGATCGGAGACGGTCAGTGTACGCACGCTCGCTCCAAACAGATACAGGTAGGCTGACCCACCACCGGAAAGATTGGAGCTGGAACTGGCGAACGTTCCGTCCGGTAGCGCCGTGAATCCGGAAAGAGATTGGTAGCGATCGGCTAGCGTGAAACCGAACGTTGTTTGGGTATCCCCGGTTGTTAGATCGGTAGCTATGAAATCCAACGAGGATGGATCTGGTAGTGGTGTTTGGTTGAAGTTGAGGGTGTAAAGGTTGTTATCAACGCCTGCTGAGTCGGCGATCGTGTGGTCGTCGGCTACCGCAGGTGTTGTGGCAAACAAACAAAGAATAGCAAAAGCCTTCCCTATAAACAGGGTCGCAAATTTCTGTTTGATCATTGTCAAGCACCGTAGGTAACACACTTAGATAGTAGATCCGACAGATGAAGGTGCGATCGCTTAGAAATGAATATTTTTATAGGACTTACTTATCTCAACCTAAAATGTAAACAATTGTAACAAAAGCGATGGTTTCGCATAAAACGAAGGGCAGTAGCGAGAGAAAAGAATAGAGATTCGCTTCTGCTTAGAAATCAGGTTTGGAGTCTCAAATGAATCATTCAGACAAAGATGAACTAGATTCGTATTTACTACAGCTAGCTACTTCAGCTCAGCAAAACTCACCGAGATCCCCAGGGCGGCAGATCGCTTTAACAAAGCTAGTTAATGGCATTGTGAGATCTGGCAGGCTTTGCTATCCGCAAAAAAGTCAATTCCCAGCAGGTGTTTACCAAGATATTTATCATGAGGCACGCCAAGAACTCTTACTTTATATTTGTGAAAAAATTGACAAGTACGATGCCGAACGCGGTAGCGTCATGACCTGGGTCAATGTTCTCTTGGATCGGCGATTTTTTAAAGACGCCATTAGGAAAATCCAGACTCAACAGCGGATGAAAAAACTAACCATAACTGACCTAGATAATCTTATTGCCGCACCTGAAGAACCTCCAGACATGACAGAAATCCTGAAGAAATTTATAGAATCAGACCCAGAAGACATTTTCAAAAAAGAACATATAGAGAAATGTCCCCAAGCCAATTTTCAAGCATTGGCAACGCGACGAATGTCTGGAAAATCGTGGAAAGATATTTCTGGAGAATTTGCCATAAAAATTCCCACAGTCAGCAGCTTTTATTACCGATGTGTAAATAAGTTCTCTTTAAAGTTAAAAGAATACTGTGGTAACGAGCTAAATTAAGCAAGAGAGCAACAAATGATGAGAAACCCATCAGAATCTTTAACTTTTACCGTCCCCATCAGCTTAGAAGCTCATTCTGTAGCAGAAAAGTTTTGCAAAAAGCACGGCAATCCTCAAAAAGCGAAACAGGTTTATCTCAATATTTTAGCGGTGTCTGCCGTCAAGTTTTACCTGCATTGTATGGGAGTTGAAACAAATTGGTCAGCATGTGCTAGTTGGAACCCAGTGATGCAAACTGTGATGGATGTCGCTGATTTAGAAGTCATCGGTTTGGGAAAACTAGAGTGTCGTCCTGTATTGCCAGACCAAAAGGTGGTGCATATTCCGCCTGAAGTTTGGTCAGACCGAATTGGCTATGTGGCGGTACAGTTTGACTCTTCACTTCGAGAAGCAACGCTGCTGGGATTTACCAAAATGGCTCTTAGTGGTGAGTTAGATGTGAGTCAGTTGCGATCGCTCGAAGAGTTCATCTTACTATTAAGCGAAACCGAAGAGACGCAATTAATCCCCTCTGTACCACAGCCAATTCACCTCAGCCAGTGGTTAACAAATATTATTGATGCTGGTTGGCAGACAGTAGATTTACTTTTGAGTCCGCAACAACCTGAGCTAGCTTTTAGATTTAGAAGTGCTGAACACACTTTAGCTCAAAATCAAGAAAATTCAACTTTTCCTGTGCAGAAAGGCAAAATACTGGACTTGGGGCAACAATCTGCTTCTGGTCAAGTCGCTTTAGTAATTGGACTGATGCCTGTCTCTCAGGAAATAAACATCTTTGTGAAAGTATGTCCAGTTAGCGGTCAAAAGTATCTACCAGAAGAACTTGAACTGATAGTGTTGGATGATTTGGGAAAAGCTGTGATGCAAGCTACTGCGAGAAGCACCAAGAGTATTCAATTAAACTTTAGTAGCGAAATTGGAGAACATTTTCAAGTGAAAGTAACATTAGGTAATATTGGCTTTACAGAAGCTTTTGTAGTCTAAATGTCAGTACACAAAAATCCGGGTGCAAATTGTCACAATCAACCAACTTATTTATGGAGTTATTAATTTTTAATTTTTAATTTTTAATTCCCCAAAGGGGTTGACAAGCGGATTAAAAACAAATTCAGTATTTAGTAGTGTTAATTTGATTATCCAAAATCCCCACTTTCAAATGGGTATATGGCAAAGTTAGTTGTTCTGAAACTGGATGGTAATTTGTCAGACCAAGGATGTCGGGCAACACTGGAAATCGGAGCAGAAAATGCTCGCCCAGAAATAGAAATTTTTGGCTACCTGCCTGCATCCCCAGACCTGGCTACTTACTTAAATCAGTGGCAGGATAAGTATCGCAGTTTGGGAATATCTAGCCGCATCAAGCCTCAAGAAATTATTTACGATGGCTGTATCAACAGTCGAATAGAAAAATGCTGCCGGACGGCTAAGGTATTAAGCGATCGCCTACAAGCGTGGCTTGAATCTGAAGAATTTCGCTGCATAAATAACACATTACGTGAAGAATTAAACCGAAACGAACCAATTCGGGTATTAATTCGTACTGATGATAGTCAACTACAAAGTCTTCCTTGGCATTTGTGGGATTTTTTTAATCGATACTTATTAGCAGAATTTGCTCTGAGTGCAACAGCTTCTGAAACACCTCAGACACCACCGGGTAAAAAACCTAAAGTAAGAATTTTGGCGATTCTGGGCAATAGTACTGGAATTGATGTTCAGTCAGACCGCCAGGTGTTAGAAAATTTACCTTCTTCCGAAACAGTTTTTTTAGTAGAACCGCAACGCAAGGAGTTAAACAATTATCTGTGGCAGCAATGGGATATTTTGTTTTTTGCAGGGCATAGTGAAACTTGTGGTGATACTGGTCGGATTTATATCAATAAAACCGATAGCTTAACAATTGATGAGTTAAGGTATGGTCTTAGAAGAGCGATCGCACTAGGGTTACAGATAGCAATTTTTAACTCTTGTGAAGGTTTAGGATTAGCACGGCAACTGGCTTGTTTACACATTCCGCAAATGATTGTCATGCGGGAACCAGTGCCGGATCGGGTAGCACAGGAATTTTTAAAGCATTTTCTCCCAGCTTTTTCGAGTGGAGAGTCTCTGTATCTAGCATCGCGGCAAGCAAGAGAAAAATTGCAAGGCTTGGAAGATAAATTTCCCAATGCCACTTGGTTACCAGTCATTTTCCAGAATCCCTGCGTGACACCACCAACTTGGAAACAATTGTGTTCTCCAAAGACTCAGTCTAAAAGTAATTTCCTTACCGTACTTGTGGCGAGTGTGTTGATCGCAGCATTGGTCATAGGAGTGCGCTATATGGGGATGTTGCAACCTTGGGAATTGCAGGCTTACGACCATTTAATGCAGATGCGACCAGCAGAATTGCCAGATCCACGCTTGTTAATAATCACTGTCGATGACAAAGATATTGGTTATCAAATCGGGAATAGGATGAAAGGGAGAGGGTCGCTATCGGATCAGGCACTTGCTCAACTCTTGCAAAAACTCAAGCAGTATCAACCAAGAACTATCGGTATAGATATCTATCGAGATGAACCTGTAGACCCAGATTATCAAAATTTTTTAGCGCCTCTTTACCGGAATGACAACCACCTTTTTGTTATCTGCAAAGTTATTGATGCTGAATACGATCCTGTAGGTGTTCCACCACCTCAAGAAGTTCCAAGAAAACATCTAGGCTTTAGTGATTTTTTATCTGATGAGGATGACATTCTCCGTCGTCAGCTTTTGAATTTTCAGCCTCCTCGATCTCGCTGTACGGCAGACAAGGCATTAAGCCTTCAGTTGGCAATTAACTATTTGGAGGCAAAAGGCTTCAAGGCAAAAATCACCCAAAATGATGAGTTGCAAATCGGCAACGTCGTGTTTAAGAGATTAAAGGAACACACGAGTGGCTACCAAAAAGTGGATGCGTCAGGTTATCAAGTGCTACTCAATTATCGTTCCCTACGCCCTGCCGCGAAAATTGCCGAATCAATATCTCTTACAGATGTCTTAAATGACCACATTAACTTTGACCCTGAGTCGTTGAAGGATCGCATCTTCCTGATTGGCGTTACCGCCCCAAGCACTAGTGATGATTGGAAAACTCCCTACAGCGCTAGCGCACCACCCAACCAAAAGCAAATACCAGGAGTGTTTGTGCAGGCGGACATGGTAAGCCACATCCTCAGTGCGGTTATGGATCGTAGACCTCTGTTTTGGTGGTGGTCTGGGTGGGTTGAAGCACTTTGGGTTTGGGGATGGTCATTGGTGGGAGGAATTATAGCGTGGCGCTACTCCTCGCCGATCTACCTTGGGCTAGCAGTGGTAACAGCGCTGTTGACACTATTTGGGATTTGCTTTGGCATCTTTACACTGGCAGGGTGGATACCACTTATCCCGTCCGCCTTGGTATTGATGTTGACGGCTACGGCTGTTGTATGGAGGATAAATCGGATAAATTCCGTAATGTAGGTGTTACATCTTGATGAGTGTAGATAGCATCAGATATTTAAATACTGAATTATGAACAGTAATAATCTACCTCAAAAACAGATAAAACTTGCTTGCGTTATCCCTTTGATACTGCTTATGCTGATCGCACAAGCACAAGCACAGGGTTCCCCACCAGTGACTAACAGTGTTGCTAAAACGCAAAACCTGCTTGCTGAATTGAATTTTCCCAATAATGGTACACCTAGTGGTCGTCGTAAAGGAGGAGGAAGCCGTGATGGTTGCCCACGCTTGAATAAGTCTATTACTGCCTTGGTGCCTGGTGAAGAAACTAACAACTCATCTTTCTTGGCATCAACAGTTGCTGAGTATCCAACCGTTTGGATTTATGTTCCTAAGTTACCCACGAACCTAAGCACTGGAGAGTTTTTGTTTCAGGATGAACAGGGAAATAATATCTGGCGGACAGCGATCGCGTTGCCGAGAAAGGCAGGTGCGATCGGCATTACTCTACCACCGAATCCCCAATCTGCTCTAAAGATAAACAAGAAGTATCAATGGTATTTCAAGGTTTATTGTGGAGCAGCCCAAAACACATCTGATTATTTTTATGTTAATGCATCATTGCAACGGGTCGCGCTCACCCCCGACATGGAAAATAAGTTAAAGACGGCAAAATCACGGGAATACATTGTTTATACCAATAATCTTATTTGGTACGATGCCGTCACTAATTTAGCTGACATGCGCCGCGCTGACCCAACCTCGCACGTTCTTGTAGAGGATTGGACTAAGTTGTTAAAAGCTGTTGGCTTGGAAGAATTTGCTCTTGAGCCGATTCTTGGGCATTATGGTTCGGAAAGATGATGGCAACGGATTATGTAGCGGATGTAACGGATGCAATGTTTATGATACCGAAAGATAACTCATCCGTTATATCTTGTACCTTCACCGTTGCTAACCTTTACGTGAGATTTCAAAGAAAGAGTTTCACAATTACTGCTTTTTTAGGAGTGTTTTATGTCTGAAATGACTCGATACTGGCAGCGTTGGTGTTGGAAGTTGGCTTTAGGGAGTTCGTTGGTGGGGGGAGCGATCGCATCCTCTGGGAATTTTGCTTTAGCCCAGATCGCATTGAATACCACCCAAGAGGCTGAAAGTTCTTTCTTTATACCTGTAGATAAATTTGATCAATTCGATCTTTTCAGTATTCCTAAAATACCGCAAGTACAGTCAACGGAAGAAGTATTAATCCTACAATCTCTTGTATGCAACAGCACTGGTGCTGGCGGAACTAATACCGACCAAATATTCCTGAAAGTCGAAGACCAAACTGTTTGGAGTGGTTCTATGAACCCTGGAGATAACGTCAACCTCTCTCCCGCGAAAGAGATGTTTCATAAAAAAGTTTACATTGAACTATCTGCTGGGTCTACCCGTCGCGGTGGATATATCATTAGTTCTGGAAAGGGGTCGTTCTCAATCACCAACGGTTCAGCTAGTTACACCCTGACATATGAAGTAGTAGACGAATAATAGAAAACAGCATCAGAGTGGGACGGAAGGTCAACAATTAAAATGCGTACCATCTTATCCAAGGTTTGGGCGCAGTTAAGGCAATTCTGTTGATTTAAAGAGTACATTCAATCAGCCACTCGCTTGTTAGTAGTGCGTTTCATCTAAGCAATCGGCAAGCAGTGGGCTGATTCTTAATTATTCTCAGTTGTTTATGAAACTACACACTCACACATTCTGGCTCACAGGCGGTATTTTTCTTTTATGTCTGACCGCCAAGATTAGCCCTACCCAAGCACAAAACGTCCCGGTTGCGGATACGACCCTGCCTGTTAATTCCGTGGTCAACCCCCTCAAAGACAATATCACTATCATTGAGGGAACCGTGGCGGGTCACAACCTGTTCCATAGCTTTCAGCAATTCAACGTTGGCGAAGGACAAAAAGTATATTTCGATAATCCTGCTGGGATTGAGAACATTTTTAGTCGAGTGACAGGGAGTAACCCCTCCAAAATTCTTGGAACGCTTGGTGTAATAGGTGGTAGTGCCAACCTATTTTTTATTAATCCCAATGGAATCGTGCTTGGACCGAAGGCTATTTTGGATGTAAAGGGTTCGTTTGTGGCGACTACAGCCAATGCGATCAGGTTGTCTAATGGGGACATTTTCAATGTGAATCCGGTTGAACCTCTTCCCACTCAATTGTTGAATGTCAACCCTAATGCCTTCCTGTTCAATCAAATTGCAAATCAGCCGATTAATTCCATTGAAGTAAATGGAGCATCGCTATCGGTTGCAGATGGTCAGAGTTTGTTACTGGTAGGGGGCAAAGTGTCACCAACTATAGACTCAACTGGGGGAATATTGATTGAAGGCGGGAGTTTGGACGCTCTAGGTGGTCGAGTCGAGTTGGGAGGATTGGCAGCACCTGGAACGGTAGAGCTAAATACTGGCAACAACCTAAGCTTGAATTTTCCTAAAGGAGTAACGCGAGCAGATGTATCGCTAACTAATGGAGCTTCGGTTAGTGTAACTTCTAAGGGTGGTGGCAGTATTGCAATTAATGCTCGGAACTTAGATGTTTCTGACAACAGTAGTCTTGAAGCTGGGATAGCAGAAGATTTGGGGGCAATTCACTCTGTTGCAGGAGATATTACGCTTGATGCTACAGAGGGGATGAAAATTTCAGGAAGCCGTATTACCAACGACGTGGGATTTGAATCCGTGGGCAATTCTGGCAGTATCCTGATTAAGGCTGGGTCGCTCTCCTTAACCGATAAAACTGTACTCAGCACAACCATTAGGGGCGAGGGGGAAACCGGAGGGATATTTGTGCAAGCTAATAAGTCTGTATCTATTGCAAGTAGTTCTATTACTACGGGACCAGATGAAAGAACTGGCATTGGCAATGGTGGTAACATCAATATTCAAACCGGGTCGCTATATTTAACCGAACTCTCTGAACTGGATACCAGCACCTCTAGAGAAGGGCGTGCTGGGGACGTGACTATTGATGCTCAAAATATCGTCTTACTTGACAATAGCTCGATCTCAAGCCAAACTTTTGGACCAGGAGATGGTGGCACGATCAATCTCAAGGCTAATGAACTTTCCTTAAGCAAAGGTGGTGTAATATCGTCTACAACCAGTGGAAAAGGGAATGCAGGTGATATTAATATCAATCCCATCAATGCTTTTAGCTCTGTTACCATTTCTGGGGTCAATGCAGATCCAAACAACGGATTCTCTAGTGGGTTAGTTACTTCCACTGAGAAAGAAGGCGGTGGTAAGGGCGGCGATATTACAGTAAATACTGGTGCTTTGCGCATATCGGACGGCGGAGTTTTGAGTGCGCGAACCAGAAACGCCTCTCTTGGCGGTAAGATCACTGTTAATGCCAACACCCTTGACGCTACTAATGGCGGACAACTCCTGACCAGTACCTTCGACACCGGACGCGCAGGTAACATCAAGGTAACAGCCACTGACAGCGTAAACATTTCTGGCAGCGATCCCACTTACACTAATCGGTTTCAGCAGCAACTTAATCCGACTATAGTTGATAATGATGGTTCTGCCAGTGGTCTGCTTGCTCGCGTACAAGGTCAGGAAACTGCTGATGCAGGTGACATTCAAGTACAGGCTCCCTCTATCCACTTAGACAACCAAGGAGTCATTTCAGCTGCAACCAAATCAGGTGAGGGCGGCAATATAAATTTGCAGGTGCGAGATTTAATCTTAATGCGCGGCAAAAGTCAGATATCTGCTGAAGCTCTCAACAAAGCCAATGGCGGCAATATCACTATTAATGCTAAGGACGGCTTCATCATCGCCGTTCCTAGTGAAAGTAGTAACATTAATGCCAGGGCCGACGAAGGGAGGGGAGGTAATATTGAAATCGCATCCTCTGGTATATATGGGTTTGTGTTTCATCCGGATTCCTCCCTTAGTTACATCGACGCTAGTTCTAAGGCGGGACCTCAGTTGAATGGCACTGTCGAAATCAACACACCTGATGTTGACCCCAGCCGAGGATTAGTTAGCTTACCCATCACACCAGTAGACACCAAAGTGTCCCAAGTCTGTCAACCAAGTGTTGGTAAAAATCAAAGCAGTTTTATCATCACCGGACGCGGCGGCTTACCTCCCAATCCTAGAGAACCCCTCAGCAGTGATGCTGTACAGGTAGACTGGGTGACGCTTAACCCAAAGACAGAAAACCGCTCTCATCCGTCTGTTACTAAAAATCCCACGCCCGCCACACCAGCACAAATTGTCCAAGCTACTGGGTGGACAAGAAATGCTAAAGGCGAGGTGGTACTCACGGCTGATGCGCCCACCACCACGTCCCATAGTTCCTGGCAAACACCAGCTAATTGCGGTACGGCTGAGTCAATTAAATAGGTGAGAAGAGGGGGAGCAGTGTCCAATGCTACTAATTTAGAATCAATATACTTACGCAAGTGCCTGCATCTGATACTACTACTTAACCGTCATTGAGGTAAACCAAAACCTTTGATATTCCATTAGTCCGCGTAGGCGGACTTTGTTTGTGTAGCCAAGCCAGCGCGCATGAGGAGGGTTTCCCTCCGTAGGCGACTGGCGCGCGACTTCCAGTCGTCAGGGCTTAAGTTGACACGAATGGAACAAGCCCCCCTTTTTAATTCGTGTTGGGGGGATCTTCAGTCTGTGAACAAACTTTTCCCGCCCATGGCGATCGCTGCGGATTTTTGTAAGATTGGATACTTTTTGTTGTCATATTTTTAGGACTTACGCACTTTACAAATTAAGCATGCGTATAATGTAATTCGGTCATTTCAGACAGAAAAGCAATCTCCCTCAAACAGAACCCGTGCCACATTGTCAGGGCGCGGAAACCGCGCCCCTACGGTTATACGGTTATATTGTGGTCTACTTCTTGGCGGACAAATCCTCATGCATACTTAACTATTTTTGTCAATGGGTAAGTCGTAATGTTTAGGATAGCTCGATGTCCGGCAGGTGCCTTGCACCGTGAACCACACGCACAACTTCTATGCCGCCAGCAATTTCCCCATAAAGAATTAAGTAGCGACCTACGGGGAAATACCGTAAATTCGGGGCAATATCAGGTCGTGCCGAACCCAGATCAGGACTGTCAGCTAGTATCTGGCATTTGGCATCGATCCGGTCAACCAATTTTTCGGCTGCTACGGGATTATCAGCGGCAATATACGTCAAAATTTCAATTAAGTCTTCTTCTGCACGAGCAGTGCGAATAAGGCGTCCCACGGTCATCAACCGAACTGACGAGCAGTCTGCCCTAAGCGCCTCCTGGCTTCCTGCTTGATAGCATCAATATTGGCATACTGACCAGGTCCACTATCAATGCCTTCCTGCCAAAGGCGACGCAATTCATCGATATTCTGTAGCTGAAGCAGGCGCTTGTGCTTCCAGTCACGTAACGCCTCACGGATCACTTCACTGCTGCTGGCATATTCGCCAGATTCCACAGCATCGCGGACAAAAGTCGCCATTTCGGGGGTCAAGGCAACACTAATTTTCTCAACATTAGGCATAGCTTTTCTTCCTTTTTACTCTAAAGTAGCAAAGATTCCTACCAAATCCAACAACATAGTCTGGGGGTGCAGGAATAGGGGCGTAAGTAACTGGGGTGATTACAAGCGTGATGATGAAGTTTTGTAAAGAAATGGCGGGTTTGGCATAAAACTGATGCGCCGGAACTGAGAACTAAATAGATGTCGCTTTGGCATCAATCACAATTGAATAGACATCTCCAAAAATTAATTACTGTACGTTCGCTCATTTTTAACCGCAAGATTTAATAAGCGCCTTAC